>DASXWF010000838.1:0-14428 GCA_036503835.1 Polyangiaceae bacterium
AGCAGGAGGAATGTGCCAATCGGGCGGCGCGAGCCGAGGCCCGCAGCGTTGCGGCGCAAGATGCGCGCGATGCGGCGGATACCCTCGGAGTGACCCACGACGCGCTCGGCGAGGATCGCTTCCAGCTTGAGCATGCGGTCGCCGTCCGACTCGAGCAGGCGTTCGATGGGCATGTCGGCGAGCTCGGCGACGACTTCGGCGACGGTTTCGGGACCGACCGCGAGCCGGCCGCGGCGGCGCGAGCGAGCGCCCGCGAGGTCGAGGATGGAGACGGCCTTGTCGGGGAGGGCGCGCCCGGGCAGGTAGCGGACCGACCACGCGACGGCGGTGGCGAGCGCCTCGCTCTGGTAAGCGACCGCGTGGTGAGCTTCGAGCTTCGGCTTGAGAGCTTCGAGCACGAGGTACGCGTCCTCGCGGCTCGGTTCGTCGACCTCCACGAGCGTGAAGCGACGGGCGAGCGCGGCGTCGTTGCCGATTGCCTTCTGGTATTCCTCGAGCGTCGTCGCGCCGATGCAGGGGATCTCGCCGCGCGCGAGCGCGAGCTTGAGCTCCGACGCGATCTCTTCGGCCGCGTCGCCGAGGAAAAGCTGGTGGATTTCGTCGAAGAAGATCACGACGCGACCGCGCGCCGCCATGACCTCTTTCTTGATCGCGCCGAGCCGCGCCGCGAGCGCCCCGCGGACGCCGGTGCCGGCTACCAGCTCGCCGATCGGAATCTGGACGACGATGCGATCGTCGAGGGTGCCGGCGTCGCGCGCGTCGGCGATGCGCTGGGCGAGCCCGCGCACGACGCTGGTCTTGCCGACGCCGGCCACGCCGACGAGGCAAGGGTTATTGCCCTCGCGTTTGGCGAGTACGTCGAGCGCCTGTTCGATCACGCCGTCGCGCCCCACGACCGGATCGAGCTCCCCGCGGAGCGCCGCGCGAGTCAGGTTCCGGCCGAGGGCGGTGAGCACCGGGAAGCGTTGCGGATCGAGCTCGAAGCGGTCCTCCGGCTCCGAGGCGGCCGGTGGAGGCGCGCTCGGGCGCGCGGGAGCGGCAGCCTGCGCCTGGGCGTGAGGTGCCGCCGTCGTGTTGGGAGCAGCAACCGGCGGGGGCGCGTCGGTTTCGACGGCCTCCGGAGGCGGGCTCTTCTTCGGTTGGAGCTTGAAGAGCGAGACCGGGGTCGCCGGGCGCCTCGTCGAAGCGGGCCGCGGCGGCGGCACCGGTGCGGCCAGCGCGGCGGCGGCCGGCGCGGTTCCCATGCCGTCCGGCAGGCGCCGGCCCGCGATCAGGCCCTGACCGATGTGCAGCGCGGCCGTGCGCAGCCGAGCCACGTCGGCACCGGCTTGCTCGACGACCCTCCGAGCGGCCGAGCGCGGCTCCCCGAGCAGGGCCACGAGCAGGTGCTCGGCCGAAGCGCGCGTCTTGCCCATGCGCGCGGCCACGGCGTGGGACTTCGTCAGAAGAGCGCGCACGGCGTCCGAGAAATCGTCGGGGACGTTGCGCCCGAGACGCAGAATTTCGTCGAGGCCGAGCTTGCGCTCGTTCAAGAGCTGCGCGGCCGGGCTCGGACGGGCAGCGATGGCCGCGAGCAGGTGCGCGCTCGTCAGGCGGTCTTTTTGCCGTCCCGCGAGGTCTTCGGCGAGTTGGCGCAGGGCGTGAAGCTCGGGCTCGATTCGGGCGGACATGCTCCCCGATGAGCTTTGTGCCCAGGTCGTGGAAAGCGGCCAACTTCTCGCGAGTCGGTCGGGTGGCCGCCCTTTCTCCGATTCAGCGCTGGAGCGCGACCTCGCCGCCCGGCAGGCGCAAGACCAGCAGGGCACCGGGGCCGCCGACGGCGACGAGCGGCTCGCCGTCGGAAAGGGCGACGTGGCGGTCCCGAACTGCCAGCTCGGCCCAATTTTCGCCGCTGGGCGGCGGTCCCTCGGGTAGCGCCCGCTCGAGCACGCGCGCGCCGTCGTTGCCGTGGACGACGAGTCGGAAGCGGCGCGGGTGGTCCTTGCCTTCGTCGACCACGACGGCGGCGAGGTGGTCGCTGCTCGCCGCGGCGTCGAACGGCGGCGCGCCCAGCGCGAAGGACGTCACCACGACCAGCCGATCGGTGAGCTGCCAGAGCTCGACCGCGCCGTTCGCGCCGATCGCCCAGGCCTGATCGATGCGGCGGCCGGGAAGGAGCCGCCAGGGCTCGAAGCTCGGCCGCCAGGGCTTCGACCGAAAGCCGGGGTGGCCGTGGCGCACGCCGTCGCTCGCGGCGTAGAGGATGGTTCCATCCCGCAGCGCCGCGAGCGCGCCCCCTTCATAACTCTCGAGAGTGACGATGTCCTCGGGAGCCGGCGCGGCGGGGCGCGGACCTTGGAGCCGCTGGCGGGCGAGCAGGCGACTGCCGCGCTGCAGCGCCCAGAACAGCCCGGGATCGCGGCGCTCCGGCACGAGCTCGGTGCCGGGCACCCACACCACGGGCGGCAGCGGCGCGGCCGCCTTGGCGCCCGGGTCGATCCGCAGCGCGGCCTCCGAGCCCACGACGAGGAGGGAGCCCTGCGCGAGCCCGCCCACCGCGAGGGCGCCCGGCAACGGCCGCTCGTACGCCAGGGTGAGCTCCGGCACCCGAAAGGTCTCGACGCGATCGGGTAGCACGCGCACCAACAGGCGCCGGCCGAACGCGAGCGGCTGCGACGGCCACGCGGGTGCCGCGAGCGACAGGCGCGAACGCACCCCCGCGAGAGCGCTCGCGACGGCCTGGGCGCGGAAGGTCTCGGGTGAGAACGAGGCGCTCGGCGCCGGGCCGGGTTCGCTGGGGCCGCTGCGCTCGCAAGCGCTCGCGAAGAGCAGCATGGCGAAGGCCTGCACGAGACGCACGCGCCGGATTGTCGCCAAAGTCGTCGATTCCGTCCAACGCTCGGGCGGCGCGGGGTGTCTCGGCACGCCGCGTGGTGTAGGTTCCGCCCCGGTATGAACGCTCGGACGCTCTGGCTCGTGCTCGCGCTCGTCTCGACGCTCGGCTGCGAGCGGATCGCCGTGATCAAGAAGTGCCGGGCGCTCGCGCAACGCGTCAATCCGGAGCTCGAAGCGATCCGGAGCGCCGCGCCCTCGACGACGGCGAGCTCCGACGCGAAGCGCGACGCCGCAAGCTACCGGGCGATCGCCAAGCGCTACGCCGCGCTCGCGAAGGAGCTCCAGACGGCACGGATCGACTCGGCGGAGATCGACCGATCCCTCCAGGACTACGCCGGCACGCTGCGGGCGACCGGCACGCGCCTGGACGAGTTCGCGACGTCGCTCGACAACGCTTCTCCCGGAGCCGATGCGCAAGCCACTCGCTCGCTCGAGCAGGAACTGCGCCGCCAGAAGAGCGCCGCCAAGCGCTTCACGCAGGAGTGCCAGGGGCATTAGCTCTACTCCGACAGCCCTTTTCGCCCTCGACATCTGGTGGAGCAAGGCTCAAGGGGCGGGCTTGGTCTTGGCGGGGGCGGAACCCGGCTTCGCTTTGGGGGCGACGGAGGGAACGGGCTTCGCTCCTTTGATGCCGCCTTTCGGTCCGCGCTCGGTCTTCGGCTCGGCGATGCGACGCTGGCGCGGGCCCACGCCGACCCTGCCCCAGACGTAGCTGATGCGGCGCCGGAACGCGCCCGGATCGTCGCCGCCGAGCAGCCAGATGTCGCGCGGGTCGTTTTCTGCGCGCAGCATCGGCTGCCAGGTGCCGCCCTCGGCCCAACCGAGCGCCGCCGGCTTGCCGAGCAGCACGCGCGCGACGAGCACGCCGCAGAGCGCGCGCCGTCCCGTGCCGGCACACACGCTGAGCAGCACGAGCTCGTCGTTTCCGACGGGCCACCAGCTCCACATCTTGTCGGCTTCGGCCGTACCGTGGCGCGCCAGATCGCTCTTCGCCTCGTCCGGCAAGACCTCGAGCAGCCTCGGCGTGAGCGCTGGATCGAGCCGCTCGCGCGCCTCGAGCTTGCGCGCGTGCCGGATCACGAGCTCGACCTCCGGCACCACGTCGGGCCCGACGCAGCAGCGAAAGCCGATCGAGGGCGAGCGCGACTCGGGCGAGCGGCCCATCGTGTTGGCGCAGCGTCCGACGAGCTCGCCGGCTGGCGCGTTGCCTCCGCGCACGGCCGCGAGCTCGCGTGTCGAGCCGCGCCCGAAGGGACTGCGCGTCCACTCCCACGCGCCGCCGTGCAGGTCGCGCGCGCCGAAATCGCTGCGGCAGGCCACGCGCAGGCCGCTCGGGCGGAGCAGCGGCTGGGCGCCCGTGTTGCAGGGCTCCGGCCGGTAGCGATCGCCGTACTCGTACAGTCGATTCTCCGGACCCTTGCAGGCGCGCTCCCACTCGAGCTCGCTGCACAGGCGCTTGCTGCGCTCGCCGCAGAGCTTGGCCGCCTCGTCCCGCGTGACGTTCGTGAGCGGAATCGCGCCTTCCTCGTTGGGGTAGGCGTAGGTGTCGATGTAGAAGCCGCCGATGATCACCTGCTCGCCGGGAATCTCTTCGTCCGCGAGGCGCGGATAGGCGTCGGAGGGAGTGCCGGCCACCAGCGCGCCCGGGGGGATCCACTGCATGCCCTGGCGCGGCTGGGGCGGCGGCGTGGGCGGCGGAATGCTGCTCTTCGGCGCCGACGCGCTCGGCCGAGCGCTCGGCGCGGGAGCCACGTCGGGTTTCGAGCAGGCGAGCGCGAACCACCCGAGCAACGCGAGCCGGAAGCCGAATTTCACGGTTCGTTCGGTTGGTCGCGCTCGCGCAGCCCGAGCTCCTTCATCTTGAGCTGCAAGCCCTTGCGCGAGATTTTGAGGAGGCGCGCCGCGTGCGTCACGTTGCCGCCGGTCTGTTCGAGGGCCTTCACGATCAGCTCGCGCTCGAGCCGGGTCATGGCCGCCTTCACCTTCTCCTTGAGGCCGTCGCTCGCCGTGGGGGGCTCCTCGAGCAGCGGCCGTTCGGGAGCGCGCGCCGGTGTCACCGGGGGCGGCTCGGGAGTCTGCTGCAGCTCGCTCGGCAAGTCGGCGGCGCGCAGCAGGGTCCCGTCGCAGAAGAGCACGGCGCGCTCGATCACGTTCTCGAGCTCGCGGATGTTGCCCGGCCAGGGGTAGTTCGAGAGAATTTCGAGCGCGGCCGCCTCGGTGCCGACGACGCTCTTCTTCAAGCGCTCGTCGAATTTTTTCACGAAATGCTGGACGAGCAAGGGGATGTCTTCGCGCCGCTCGCGCAGCGCGGGCAGCCGGATCGGCACGACGTTGAGCCGGTAGTACAGGTCCTCGCGGAACGCGCCGGCGGCGATCTCCTTCTTGAGATCGCTGTTCGTCGCGGCGACGAGCCGGACGTCGACGCGGATCGTCTTCACTCCGCCGACCCGCTCGAACTCGCTCTCCTGCAGCGCGCGCAAGAGCTTCACCTGCATCTCGACCGGGATCGAGCCGATTTCGTCGAGGAACAGCGTGCCCGCGCTCGCGAGCTCGAAGCGTCCGGGCTTCGACGCGACCGCGCCCGTGAAGGCGCCGCGCTCGTAGCCGAAGAGCTCGCTCTCCATCAGGTCGCGGGGGATCGCCGCGCAGTTCACCTTGATGAAAGCCTTGTCGCGGCGCGAAGAATTCTCGTGCAGGGCCCGCGCCACGAGCTCCTTGCCCGTGCCGCTTTCGCCGGTGATGAGCACGGTGGTCGGCGTGTCCGCCACGCGATCGAGCACGGCGTAGAGGTCGAGCAGCCCCGGGCTCTTGCCGATGATGCCGTAGCGGCCGCCCTCGGGCCAATCGGAGAGCGGCAGCGACGCTTCGGCGGAGGACAGATCCTGCGTGCGCAGCGCCTTGCGCACGATCATGCGCACGTCGTCCTGATCGAAGGGCTTGGTGATGTAGTCGAACGCGCCGGTCTTGAGCGCTTCGACGGCGGTGTCGACGGTGCCGTGGGCGGTGATCATGACGACCGGCGTCGCTTCCTCGAGCGCCGTGATGCGCCGCAAGAGCTCCATGCCGTCGATCTTCGGCATGCGAAGATCGGTGATCACGAGATCGATGTGGTGCTCGCGCAAGAGGGCGAGCGCGATCTCGCCGTCTTCGGCGGTGTGCACGTCGTAGCCGTCTCGCTCGAGCTGCGCGCGCAAGACACGCCGCAGGTTGGGCTCGTCGTCGACGACCAGAATCTGTTTTCGCTCGGGCAACATGGCGCTTACTCGCAGCGGCTCCCCCGCTTCTCTCCCGGGACCAGACTCGAGCAGTAGAACAGCCCGACCTTGCCCGCACGCGGCAGGCCTCCGACGATCAGATCGCGGTCGCCGATCGAGACGGCCGCCACCGAACCGCCGAGCGCGTCCCCCGGCTCGCCGGAGGCGATGAAGCGCAGATCCGAGAGCTCGCCGTCACCGAGGCGTTCGACATCGTAAATCAGCACCGCGCCCACGCCGTGCTCGCCGTAGACCGTCATCTGCGGCGCTCCCACCAGCACTTCGCCGTCGCCGTCGCCGTCGACGTCGCCGACCGCGAGCGAGGCTCCGAAGTCCGACGAGCTGCACTCCTGCGTTTCCGGCGTCGAGCCGCAGCCGAAGGAGCCGAGCAGCGTGCGCTCGGGCAGGGCGGCGAGCGTGCACGAGACGCCGGTCGCCGGCGGCAGCGTCGCGAGCCGCGCCCCGTCGAAGACGTACACGGTGGAGCGGTCGCTCACTACCAGATCCGCGACGGCGTCGCCGATTTCCGGTGTCTCCGTACCCGGAACCTTGCCGATCGCGAGCGCGCGACCGAAGTCCGGCGTACCGCCGAGGCAACCCACGTAGCTCGCGACGTCTTCGTCCGCCCGGAAGAGGTGCACCGCGTCGCCGCTCGGTGCGCCGACCGCGAACAGCCACGAGCTCGCGGCGAGCGGAACCACCGCGACCGTCGTGCCGTAACCCGAGGACGGGCCCTGAATCACGGGTGGGACGAGCCGGATCGGCGTGGTGGAGCCCGGCAGGTAGTACCAGGCCAGGCGCGGATGCGTCGCGCCGACGAGCAGCGCGGGTTCCTCGGCGCCGTCGCCGGCGATCGCGATCTGTTCGTTCTGCTCGACGTCGAACGCGAACTCGACGTCTTCCTGGTACTCGCTCGGTACGGGGCGCGTCACCGAAGCGCCGTCGCGGCACTCGATGAAGACGCCCGCGCCCTCGAGCGGCGACTCGCCGAGACCGAGCGCGACGCACTCGGTGTGCTCGCCGCGCCCCTCGGGGAAGAGCGTGCGCGGCAAGTAGGCCACCGAGAAACCCAGGAAGCAGTCCCCAGCGGCGCCGCCGCTGCAGTAGTTCGAGGCAAGCGCGTCGAGGTTCGGGCTCTCGCCCTTGCCGAGATCGAACATCGCGACGTTGGACGTGCCGGGCTCGCCGCCCGCGAGCAGGCGCTTCGAGCCCTCGCTGCCGCCGGCCAGGAGCGAAACACCGAAGCCCGTCTGCATGCTGCTCGGGCGATTCAAGAATTCGACGGGCGCGTTCTCCGTGATGTCGCCGAAGCGCGACCAGGAGCAGCCCGCGAGCAGCAGCGAGAGCAGCGCGGGAGCCAGGGGAGAGGTTCTTCCGGACATGCTCAGAACCTCCCTTCCAGGCCGAAGCCCGCGCCGGCCGGAGCGCCCCCGAGCTTCAGCGGACGAACGGGACGTTCGGCGCGGCGCTCGAGCCGGCGCTTGGGCTCGAGCGCTGCGGTGGGTGGCGCCTTGTTCGGATCGTCGAACTCGACCGGCGCGTCGATCTGGGTGGACGACTCGGGCAGCGGATCCTTGATGAAGTTGTAGGTCGCGAGTCCGAGGAGCACGGCCCCGCCGGCGAACCCGACGTTCGAACCGACGGCGAGCCACGTGCCGGCGGTGGCGCGGGAGTCGTCCTTCTCGAGCGTGCCGGCTTTGCGATCGGCCTCGAGGTCTTCGTAAAGCTGGTTCGAGACGATCCCGGTGTACACGCCGCCGCCGATCAAAACCGCGCCGACGATGGCCTCGGTCCAGGCCCCGCCGCGCGGATACTTCTGGATCATGGTCGCATGCACGGGCAGCACCTGCCCGCGCGGAACCTCGATCGTGCCTTCCAGGTCCTTTCGTCCGACGCTCGTCACCTCGAGCTTGTGGGGCCCGGCCGCCGCCTTGATGTCGATCGGCTTGTCACCCATGCGCCAGTCGGCCTTCGGTTCGCCGTCGAGGAACACCTTCACGTCGGTGTTCGAATGGAAGCGCACGAATCCATAGGGCAAGCGGGTCAGGGCGAACTCGAGCTCGCGCTGCTCGCCGTGCTTCACGTCCACGGTGCCGACCTGGGGCTCGAAACCCGGCGCCTCGATCAAGATCTCGTGGCGGCCGGCGGGCACGAGCTCGCCGTGCGGTGTGGTGCCCCAGGGCGGGCGCTGCTTGGCCTTGTCGTCGAGGTAGACGTAGGCGCCCTGCGCGTTCGCCGCGACCCGCAGGAAGGCCATGAACTCCCCCTGCGAAAGGTTCGCCTTGAACTGGTGCACGTGGCCGGGTTGCACGTCGATGTCGGTGTGGCTCACGTTGAAGTCGCGGAATTTGTCGACGACCACGTGATAGCGCCCGACCGCGAGCGTGAAGTTCGCCGGCGCCTGCGTCGAGGCGACCTCACGCCAGCCCGGGTTCTGACCGCCGATCAGGAACGCCGGCGCGCCCGGTTCGACGCGCAGGTACATCTTGAGCGGCGCGCCCGCCGGCTCGGTTTCCACGACCACCAGCGACTTCATCGCCTGATCGTCGTCGGGCAGGATCGGAGGGGGCGGTCCGGCGTCGGGAACGAAACCTGCGTCGCCCACGTCCCCCGCGTCGCCCGCGTCCGTATCGACGCTGCCCGCGTCGCCCGCGTCCTCGGGCAAGCCCGCTTCGCTCGCCTGAGCCGCCGCGAGCGCAGCCTCGAGCGCCTTGATGCGCTCGCCGACCTTCGCGGCGTCGGGAGCGGAGGGGTCGACGCGCAGGTAGTCGCGGAACTTGGTGAGCGCGCGCTCGTAGCTCTCGAGCTTTTGGTAACAAACGCCCGCGTTGAAGAGGAACGCGGAGTACGGGTAGGCGGCGTAACCATCCTCGAAGATCTGAGCGGCCGCCTGATAGTTCTTCCCCACGTAGGCGGCCTGTCCCTGGTCCATGCGCTGGCGGATGGCCTCCATCCGCTTCGCTCCGCTCGACCCATCGGCCAACGAACGCGAGACGACGCCCAGCAACGACGGGACCAGAAACACGAAAAGCAGGAGAAAGAGCCGCCGCCCGCGAACGAGGGGTCGCATAGTCGCGAGCCAGAACAGCGCGAATCGCCCGCTGGCACAAGGGCCCTCGTCTGGTCCGAGCAAATTTGGCGGTGTTGACCCGGGAGGCCCGGGCGGCGACCCGGTAACTCTTGGTACTGACGACGTTCTTCGGCTACTGTGGGGCCCGTTCAAGGTTCATGATGCGCTTGCACTTGAGAGGCCTCGTGCTGTGGGCGGCGCTGGCAGTGCCGACCGGGGCGGCCGCCGCGGAGGAGACACACCAGTACCCGGAGTGTAACCGCGAGCCCAGCGACTCCGACCTGACGGCCGCGAAGGCTGCGTTCCAGGCCGGCAACGTTTCCTTCAACGAGGCGGACTACCCGCGCGCGCTGCTTTACTGGGAAGACGCGTTTCGCCGCGACTGCACCGCGCATCCGTTGTTGCTCAACCTGGCTCGCGCCTACGAGCTCGGCGGACAGAAGCGCCAGGCGGTCATCGCCCTCGAGACCTTCCTGCAGCGCGAACCGAACTCGCCCGAACGCGCTCAGATCTCGCGCCGCATCGAGGTCCTGAAAAAGCAGATCGAAGCCGAGCCGCCGCCCGTGGCGGCGACCGCGACCGCGCAGCCTGCTGCCGACGCGCCCCCCGAGCCCCCGCCCTCCAGCGCACCTCACGAGCCCGCGCCTTCGCGCGGGCCGTCGACCACCATGAAGGTTCTGCCCTGGGTCGTCGTCGGGGCCGGCGGGGTGATGACCCTCACCGGCACCCTCGTCTACTCGAAGGCGCACCAGGAAGTGAACGACTACAAGGAGCTCTGCGGGGGCACCGAGAACTGTCCCCCGGGACAGGAGGTCCCGGCCAACGAAGCCGCCAAACGCGAGACGATCGGTTCGGTCGTCGCGATCAGCGGACTCGTCGTGCTCGGCGGCGGGCTGCTCTGGTACGCGCTAACTCCGAAGTCACCCCGAACGGCGATCACGCCCGTCGCGTATCCCGGCTACGCGGGGTTGGCGGTCGACGGGCGCTTCTAGCGTTCGTTTCTACTTTTTCTGGAGGGGCTTTCGTGGCTCGGGCGTGGCCGAGTCAGCCGGGTCCGGCGCGCCTTGCTCGCTGGGAAGCGTGGTGGCCGAACGGTTGTAGTGGACGTTCGGCGGTAAGGGTCGGAGCGGCGGCGGCGTCTCGCTCGAAGAGCCACCGCATCCCGAAACGAGCAGAAACGCGATGGCAGCGAGCAGGCGAGCGACCATGATGCGGCGCCGTAGCATGGAGCGGCGCGATAGCACAGCGACCCGCGAGACTCGCAACTGCGTTGCGGTGTAACCTCACGGAATGATCGGTTGGCTCCGCGGACGGCTCGTGAACGAGGAGCCGAGTGGCGCGCTTTTGCTCGACGTCGGGGGCGTCGGCTACGAGGTCCTGGTGCCGCTCGGGGCCCTCGCTCGGACCCGCTCGGCGGGGGACGAAATCGAGCTCTTCATCCACACCCACGTCCGGGAGGATGCGCTCGATCTTTTCGGGTTCGCGAGCGAACACGATCGCCGCGTATTTCGCCTGCTCCTGTCGATTCCGAACGTCGGACCGAAAACTGCGGTCGGCGTCCTCAGCGCCCTCAGCGTGACCGATCTCGCTCGGGCCGTGCGTTCGGGGGACCTGGCTCGGCTGTCCAAGGTTCCGGGAATCGGCAAGAAAACGGCCGAGCGTTTGGTCCTCGAGCTCAAAGACAAACTCGCCGCGGCCGGGCCGGAGGAAGTTTCCGCAGGTGTCCGGCCGGTCCCGAGCGATTCGCGCGGCCGGCTCCTCAGCGCGCTCACGAACATGGGTTACCGCGCCGCCGAGGCCGAGAAAGCGGTTGCAAGCCTGGGCGCCAGAGTCGACCAGGCACCGCTCGGCGAGCTCCTGAAGGAAGCGCTGGCCCACCTCTAGGTAGTTTTGCCCCCCTTGACCCCTAGAACCCAGCATGGGTAGATCGCCCGACTCTCGCGCGCGGAGGGCCCGGCGGCGGGCCGATTTTCCAGAATCGCGGTTGCCCGGTCGGAGTACCCCCCAGTGATTACCTGTCCGAAGTGCGGCAAGGAGAACCAGGACCACTACAAGTTCTGCTTGGGTTGTGGCGCGGAGCTGCCTCGCGGCGGCGCGGCCAAGCCGTTCAGCTCGAACACACCGCCTCACGGTGTGCCGGCTGCAGGCGGCGTTGCTCGCGCGTCGGCTCCGGCACCCCGAGCGGCCACCCCGGCACCAGCTCCGGCTCCGGCTCCGCAGCAGATGCGACCCGGACCCTCGGCTGCTCCGGCTGCGCAAGCCGGCACCGTCACGTGCCCGCAGTGCGGTCACGGCAACGTACCCGGGAACCGCTTCTGCGCCTCGTGCGGTTACAACCTTTCCGCGTTGTCGGGAGCTCAGGCAGTTCCCGCCGTCGCAGCTGCGCCGGCTGCCGCGGGCGGAGGCGGGCCTTCGATCATCCTCACCGCACTCCGCGCCGACGGCAGCGAGGCCGGAACGTTCCGAATGCCCGACGGCCCGACCGTTACCGTCGGCCGCGACACGGGCTCGATCTTCGCCGGCGACAGCTACCTGTCGCCGCGCCACGCCACCTTTTCGCGCCGCGGAACGCAGCTATTCGTCAAGGACGAGGGCTCGCTCAACGGCGTGTACCTGAAGCTCAAACCGAACGAGCCGTGCCTGCTCGAATACGGCGATGTCTTCCGCATCGGCCAGGAGATCATCCGCTTCGAAGAGCTGCGCGGTCAGGGCCGCTCGCCCGACGGCGTGGAACGCTTCGGTAGCCCGGCGAAGGGCTATGTCGGCCGGCTCGCGCTCGTGATCGGCAGAGACACGACCGGCAATTCCTTCCCGATTCCGGAGCGCGGCGTGCACTGCGGGCGCGAGCGCGGCGACATCCTGTTCTCGGAGGACGGCTACGTCTCGGGCCTACACTGCAAGATCGCACGCGCGCAGGACGGCCGCGTGTACCTGACGGACGTCGGCAGCTCCAACGGAAGCTTCATTCGCCTGCGGGCAGAACACGGCGTCGCGGGCGGCGACATTCTGCTCATGGGCCAGCAGCTGTTCCGGATCGACCTGTAACGGAGCGCACGTGCGGCCAGCCCATGAGCGCTAGGCCCACCGTCCGCGTCGTCGCGGCGGTGATCGCCCGCGACGGCCGTTACCTGATCACGCAACGCCGCGCGAGCGCCGTGCTGCCGTTGCTCTGGGAATTTCCAGGCGGACGCGTGGAGGGGCGCGAGACGGACGCCGAGGCGCTGCGCCGCGAGGTGCGGCACCGGCTCGGCGTGGAGATCGAGCCGGGGCAGCTGATCAGCTTCGTCTCGCATCCGTACGAGAAGTACGGGGTGGACCTGTATCTCTACGAGTGCAAGCTGGCACGCGGCGAGCCGAGCTCGATCAACGTGGCCGATTTTCGCTGGGTCGAGAGCACCGAGTTCGATCGCTATCCGTTCACGCCCGCCGACGAGCTGTCGATGAGCAAGTTGCTCGGGATGTGACGCAACCCGCGCCGCGGCCGGCCGATGAGGCTTCGTGCTCACCGCGCTCCAGGCTTTCGTTCGACAATCGGCGCTCCGGCACGCGCCCTCGATCGCGACGCTGCTCGACGTGCTCGCGCCCCGCGAGTGCGCGGCCTGCGGGGTTCCACTCACGACCGGCGAGGCGTTTTGCGGCGCTTGTGGCCGGCCACGTTCCGTGGCTCCCGGCGAGGTCGCAGGCGTTCCGCTGTGGGTAGCCGGCGCGTACGAGCCACCGCTCTCGCTCGCCATCGGGCGCTTCAAGTTCGAACGGCATGCCGAGCTCGCGCCTCGACTCGCCGCCCTGCTGGCGAGCTCCTTGTCGGCGCTCGCGCTGGCGCCGGGTGACGTCTTCGTGCCGGTTCCGTTGCACCCGCGCCGCCTGGTCGAGCGGGGTTTCGACCAAGCCGCCTTGCTGGCGGCGGCGCTGGCGCGCGCGACCCGGACGCGGTTCGCCCCGCGTCTGCTCGAGCGAGCGCGCGCCACCGAACAGCAGGCCCGCCTCGGACGCGATGAACGCTCGGCCAACGTCGGCGGGGCCTTTCGTCCGAGAGCGCGAGCACCGGCCGGGCGCGTCGTGCTCGTGGACGACGTTGTGACGACAGGTGCGACAATCGGCGCCTGCATCGCCGCGCTCGAAGGCGCGGGGTGCAAAATGGCCGGCGCGGTCGCCCTGGCACGTGCAGGCAGCTGATTCCGCCCAGGACACCACGCAAGGGATCGACACGGGCGGAAAGCCGGCCACCCGCGCCCGACCGCGGCTGGTGTACTATCCGAGGCCGTGATCTCGGCGCTGCTTCGAGATCGGCGAGAGCGATGACGGAGGCCACCAACGACGCGAGCCGCTGGTCGTGGATCGCACCCGACGGCAGACTCGGTTCCGGACCGACGCGCGAGCTCGAGAACGCGCTCAGGGCTGGAGGGCTTCCGCCGGGCACGTTCGTGTGGCGGACGACCTGGCTCGAGTGGTTGCCGGCCAATCGCGTCGCGGAGCTCGCCCCCGCAATTCCGAGCGGGCAGAGCGGCCCCGCGCGCGAGCCGAAGCGGGCACCGAACGCGCTCACGCCTCCGTTTCGACCGCTCGAGGCGCCCTCGGCTCCGAGAGGACCCGAGCTGCCTCGACCACCCCAAGCTGCCAAACGCCCGGAGGTCACGGGCGAGGGACGGCCGAGTAGCTTCGGGGTGCTCGGGAAACCGCGCGGCGTGAGCGTGCTCGGCCCGCCCGGCGGCGATGCGAAGACGACCGCAGCCCCGCGCGAACCGCTACCGACGCTCGGGGAGGATCCGTCGGATACGAAGGCGACGCTGCGACCGCCGGGCGCGGTTCCGCCGCCGCCGCGTCTGGTGCAGGCGCCGGCGTTTCGCCCCGTCCCGGCGACCGAGGAGCATCCCACTCCGCGCAAGGTCCCGGCGCTCGGAACGGCCGCGTCTCCGCGCGACACGATTTCCGACTCGGATCTGAGCGACGTGCCGAGCCTCTTGCCTTCCGAGATCCGAACGGCCGTCGTTCTTCCGGGTACGCCCGCTGCCGTGTCCATCCGCGCGCAGCCGCTGAAAGCGCCCGCAACGCCGGACTTCGACGCGACGCTCGGCTCCACGCCCTTCGAAGCGCCGCCTCCGGCGGACGAAGCGCCGGCCTCGATTCCGGTCGACGTGGCTCCCCCGATCGTGCCCGGCGAAATCACGGAGAGCACGGCCGCCGCCGCCGCTCCGGTGGCGAGCTCCACGCCGCGCAGCTCGCGCGCGCC
>DASXWF010000839.1:0-6102 GCA_036503835.1 Polyangiaceae bacterium
ACCTCCGCGCCGCCCTCGCAGCCCGAGTACGCGGAGCAGCCGTCGGCGTCCGGCGTCGACGCGGCGCCCGCACACCCGTCGATGGCCGACCAGGCCTCGAAGGAGCCGCGCGCCCCGAGAAACGTGAGCGGCATTCCGGGCACGAGTGACGACGGACCCCCTTCGTAAGGAACGCGTGAATCCGCGGTGCCACGGAAGGAGATGACCGTGATCGGCCGAGCAGGAATGCAGTCGTCCACGGTCTCGGCGAGGAGATCGAACACGGCGGGTGCCGCCGCCGCGAAGACGTCGGCGGCGTGGCAGGCGAGGTAGTGAGCCATACCACCGCCGGTCAACACTCCGACCGCGTAGACGCGTTTGCGATCGACGCACGCGAGGCCCGACACCTGTTCGACGAGCGCGCGGGCGAAGGCCACGTCGTCGACGTCGGCGACGCAGCACGGCCCGACGTTCCAGGCCGTCCCCGCGGGACCCCGCAAGCCGTCCGGAAACGCCATGATCACCCCCTGCGCGTCGAGCGCGGCAGGGTACGGCGAGCTCGTGCGCTCGCTCATGCCTGAGCTCCCGACGCCGTGGAAATCCACGACGAGCGGCGCCGGGTTCCGGCCGTCGTACGACGGAGGGACGTGCAACACGTAGCTTCGCGCCTGCCCGTCGACGAGCACGGTTTGGGAGCTGTCGCCCGGCGGCACGACGGCAGCCGGGCACGCGGGCGGTCCTCCGGCGCTTCCCGCACTCCCGGCACTTCCCGCACTCCCGGCACTTCCCGCACTCCCGGCGCTTCCCGCACTCCCGGCACCGGCATCCGCGTCACGAGTGACGGGGTAGAGGTCCGCCCGCGTGCAGCCGATCGCGCCGATCGCGCCGATCGCGCCGATCGCGAGGAGGCCTCTGCGGAGCCACGCGACTCCGCTCACAGCCGCGCTCCGGCCGTGAGCGCGAACAGCAGATTGGGACGACCCGTCGTCGCGACGACCGTGTCCACGAAATGAATGGCAACGTAGGGCGCCGCCACCTGCACGTGAGACGCGAACTTCAGGTACCAGCGCTCGTGCAGGTTCAGCCGCGCGCCGACGTTGCCGTCGACCAACAGGGACCAGCGATCGACGCGGTGGCCGAGGTTGGGCAAGGTAGCCTCGCCGTCGAGCCCCGTGTGCAGCGCCCCCATTCCGAGCGCGGCAATCGGCTGAATGCCCGTGCCGGACGGCGCGCACGCGCAGAGGCCGAACAGCACGAATTGTTGTGCGACCTCGACGCTGCCCGCTGCGCCTTCGACCCGCGGGCGAGTGCCGAAACCCGCTCCCGTCGCCTGGACGGAGAGCCCCGAAGAGATGGCCCAGTCGATCCGCAAGAGCGGCAGCAGCGCGGGTCCGACTCCGTCGAAGCTCGTGAGCGCGCTGGCGCCCGCCTCGACGCCGAAGGCGGAGGCGCGTTCCGGCCTCGAAGGCGCCTCGACGGCGGGTTTCGGCGCGGCCGGCGCCCTGGCGTGCCCCTGCTGGTCGGCGAAGTCGAGTGCGAGAAAGCTCGAACGCAGCACCTCGATGGTACGAATCGCGAGCGTCGCCGCGGCGTCGTCCGCGTCGGGGTCGAGCATCACCCGCGAGAGCCGCAGGTGTCGCGGCGAACGCTCGCAAATCCAGACGTCGACGGCTACGGGAGCCGTGTCACCGACGACGTCGATGAAGGCGTCGATCCCTCCCGCGGCCGACGTCTGCTCGAACCACGCCCGCGCCTCGGCGGAGTCGGTCTCGCGAAAGGGTGGTCGAGCGGCGACGGCTACGGAGAGGCCTACGGCGAGGAGCTCGCCCTGCAGGCGAAACAGAGCTTCGTCCAGCTTTGGCGCGTCGCTCGCGGGTCGCAAGACGGCGACGGTCGCGGCATCCACGCGCGCCGCCCAAAGAACGACGCAAACGACGCACAGAAAGCAGCGCAAGCCGTTCACCGGCTGCGCCTAGGGAGCTCGCGCGAGGCCGCGTGCAACCTCGGCATAGCTTCCGGTCGGGAAGCGTCTCAGGTACTCCTCCGCCACCTGGCGGGCTCGTTCCGGCCCCTGTGCCTCCTTCACCAGGATGAGCTTCCGTCCCAGCGCTTCTGCGGCGTACGTGCCGCCGGGTGCGCGGGCGAGGTATTCGTCGTAGCGCTCGACCGCGCTGGGCTTGCCCCCCGCATGCATCTCCTCCACGCGACCGAGCAGGAACAGCGCATCGAGTGCACGCGGCGAGCTCGGGAACCGCTCGCGCTGCGCCAGCAAGGCCGATCGAGCCAGGCTCGGGCGGCGCCGGTAGCGAGCCGCATCCGCGAGCGCGAAGAGCTCGTCGCTCGAGAGTGTTCGCAGACTCGTCTCGACGCCCTCGCGATCGACGTCGGCGAGGATGCGATCCCACTGGCCGTTCGCGAGCGCTTCGCGAAAGCCGCGCCCGCTCTCCGGCGGGCGGCTCGCCGAAGCGGCCAGCGAGGGCGCCGCCGGTTCGGCGCCGGCCGGTGCGCTGGGTGGCGGGGAAACGGCCGCGTCGGGCGAGACTCGAGACGGAGCCGGACCGGCCGGGTTCTCGCCCCGCCCCTCGCTGATCACGGTCTCGCCTTTCGCCAGGCTCACGCTCAAGTTCTGGCCCGGTCGCAGGGTGAGCTCGTCGCCGAGCAGCGGGCCGCTCACCGCCACCTGTCCCTGACGCAGCTGGACGTCGAATCTTTCGCTGGTCGGATCCCAACTCACCGTGAATTCGGTCCCCCGAACGGAGATCGAAAACGGGCCCGCCTCCACCCACCAGCTGCGGTTCGGATTCCTGACGATCTGGAACGAGGCTGTCCCGTGATCCAGTGCCATCCGCGCGCCCTCCGCGCCGAGCGAGCGTAGCCGGCCACGCGTGCCGGGCTCGAGCACGAACCGGCTGCCGTCGCTGAACGAGAGACGCATGCCCGCGTCGCCCACCTCCGAGAGGTAGCCGCCCTCCAGCATCCTGCCGCCCTCGACACGCGTGACCACGACCGGCGTCTCGACGATCCTCGAGCGCTCGAGCAGGCGCGGGACGAGCACTCCTCCCGACACGAGCAGGGAAAGCGCCGCCGCGGCGAGCAGCCGTTTCCTGGACGCGACGGGGCGCGCGACCCGGCGCCGCGCCTCGTGCGCCCGCAGCAGGTTCAGTCCCCGCTCGAGCTCGACCGGCGACGGCTGCTCGGCGGCGGTTCGCAGGAGCTCCACGAGCGGCGCGAGCCGGTGGGATTCGGTGGATTCGGTGGATTCGGAACGCGTCATCCGAAGCTTCCCCCGAGCGCGTCGACCAGGGCGGACATCCCGGGGTCATTGTCGATCCAGCGCGACAGCCGTCCTGTCGCGTGCGAAAGCGAGCGCTTCACCGTCGAGGTGGAGATGCCCATCAGGTCGGCGATTTCCTCCACGGTCATCGACTCTGCGCGCCTCAGCAGGAACACGAGCCTATCGCGAGCGGAAAGCCGATCGAGCAGCGCGTAGAAGTTCCTGAGCAGATCGCGCGACTCGACGTCGGGGGTCGAGTGTCGCACGTCGAGCAACGTTTCCGGGCTCTGGAACGAGAGCCAACTGCGTACGCGGCGGCGCCGCAGGTGAGACCTGAGGACGCGGAGCGCAATCGAGTAGACGAAGCTGCGCAGACTCGCCGGATCGCGCAGCCCGTTCACGTTGCGAAACACCTGCAGGAAGACGTCCTGAACGAGATCGTCCGCGTCGCTCTGCGAGCCGAGCGTGCGCCGCGCCGTCACGAGCACCATGGGCGCGAAGCGGTGCCACGTCTCCGTGACCGCCCATTTTTCACGGGTGAACAGCGCCTGCGCGAGCTCGGCGTCGCTCACTTCGCCGCGCGTACGGTCCACGACCAGGGACAAAGAGACACGAGAGGGGCTGGTCATGCGTGGAGGCACCGGTGCTCGACGCAAGGCAGTGGCGCCATGCCCCCAAGACTGGTTCACTTTTTGCGCAAATTCGGGGGGACGATATTGCCCCCTTCCCCCGGATGCGATCACGGGTCGCACCCCGAGCGGCCGAGTGACGCGGTCCGTGCTGCCCGGCGCCGCCGGCTACCGGCTGGTGGAGGCGCGAAGCGTCAAAAGCCGGAGAAGAAGTCCCACACCGGCTGCGAGGACCAGCGCTGCGGCGAGTGACTACCGTCGAACTCGCACCAGGTCACCGGATAGCCCTCGTCGCAACCTTCGTAGCTCACGCACGGGCTCGGCGTGACCGGCGTCGTCGTCGTCGAACAGTGGTTGCGCTCGAGTATCTCGGCGAGCCCCGTCCGGCCGTCTCCGATCGGGACCACGTTGTCCGAAATCCCGTGCGTTCCGAACATCGCGATCGGCTCGGTCCCGTTGCCGCAGCCGCTGTAGAGCGCGCCCGACATCGGCGCGATCGCGCGAAACACGTCGCCCATCTCGCACGCGATGGCGAACGACATCATGCCGCCGTAGCTGAATCCCACGGAGAAGATGCGGTCGAGATCGACGCAAAGCTCGGCGTCGAAGCGCGCGAGGATCGCCTTCATCAAGGCGATGTCGCGACCGCCGGTGTTCGCCCAACCGTTGTCGATGCCCTCCGGCGAGACGAAAATGGCGCTGCCGTCGGCCAAGTCCTGGAGGCCGTAGTAGTTGCCGAGTCCTACCGTGCCGCCCGTCGCGACGTCGGAGGCCTGCCCGCCGCGCCAGTGCAAGCCGAAGATCAGCTTGTACGGAGTGTCCGGATTGTAGCCCTCGGGGATCGCCAGAATGTATTCGCGGTTCGTACCGGCTACGTCGATGGTGGCGCGCCCGCTCTCGAGCGTGGTTGCCTTGCCGCAACCCGCGCTCGTCCGCGGGCCGCCTCCGCCGCTGCCGCCGGCCGGCCCGGTGCCAGCGCCTCCGCCGTTCGGTGCGCCCCCCGTTCCGGCGGTTCCGCCGTCGTTCGCGGTGCCACCGAGACCCGCCGAAGCTCCACCGCTGCCTCCGCCTGCTCGTCCGGAATCGCCTCCGCCGCTCCCGGAACGTCCGCCGAGCGAGCCCGCCGCTCCCGCGACGCTCGCACTTCCTCCGCCGCCTTTGCCCGCGACCGGCGTGGTCCCTCCGTTCGCCGTGGTTCCTCCGCTCGCCACGGTCCCACCGGCTCCGCTCGCTCCGGCGCCGCCCGTGCTGTTCGTGCCGCCCGAATTCTTGGAGCCCGCTGCGCCGCTCGAGCCGGCGCTACCCGATTCTCCCGTGCCACCCGTGCCCGGATCTTCGCCGGTGGAGGGCGCGCATCCGAGCAGCGCGAGCACGACGCCGGCGAAGCAGGCGACGCGCACGGCGCGCTTCTCGACATTTTTGCGCGAGTCGAATGCGTCGGCCATGCGGCGGGTATGCCATCGATCGGGGAGAGACACAGGGGGACAAAACGGTCCCTCTGTACGCCCGCGCGCGACGAGGAAAACGCCGCCCAGAACAGAATTTTCGTCGCCGAATGAGGGGGACGATCTCACCCCCTCACATCGGGCGAATGCCTACATAGGATCCCTGCCGGAGAGCAGAACTCACCATGTCCAAATTGGAATCAAGTGCACCGTCTTCGGCTTCCTCGCAAACGACCGGCGCGCTCCGCGCGAGCTTCATCGTCACCGTCACACTCGGGATCGTCGCGGCCGCTTGCTCGGTCGAAGTAGAGGATCCGGACCCTGGAAGCGGTGGCACCGGCGGTTCCGGCGGGCTCGTGGGTACGGGTGGAAGCACGGGCGGGAGCAAGTCGCCGACCACGGGTGGAACCGGCGGCGGCAGCAGCGGCGCGGCCAGCGGTGGCACGGCGCCGATCGCCGGGACTGCCGGCAATGGAGGTTCCGTGAGTCCGACCGGTGGGCTCGGCGGCGGCGGTGCTGGAGGAGGCGGATCCGGCGGCAGCGCTGGAACGGCACCGACCAGCGGCAGCGCCGGAACGGCACCCGCCGGCGGCAGCGCTGGAACGGCACCCGCCGGCGGCAGCGCCGGAACCCTACCGATGGGCGGCTCTGGCCCGATGGGTGGCACGGCGGGCATGGCGGGCGCAGCTGCCGGAGGCGGGAGCGGCGGAGCGACGGGCGGCACAGGGGGCAAGGGCGGCGGCGCTGGAACGGGCTCGGGAGCCTGCGAGCGAGG
>DASXWF010000840.1:0-3329 GCA_036503835.1 Polyangiaceae bacterium
ATCTCAAGCCGCCGCCGCCGCCGCTGCGCCGTCCGAAGCCCCCGCGCCGTCCCGACAGCGGCCGGCCGCGCGCGCGGCGCTCGCTGAAGCGCCCCTGGTGGGAGGAGATCTTCGGCGAGGACTTCAGCCGTGCGGTGCCCCGCATCAGTGAAAAGCAGATCCGCCGCGAAGTGGACTTCATCGAAGAATCGTTGGGCGTCGCCAAGGGAGGCGTCGTTCTCGATCTCGGCTGCGGCTCGGGCCACCACGCGGTCGAGCTCGCGTCGCGCGGGTACGGGGTGGTGGGCTACGACCTCTCAGTCTACCAGCTTGCGCTCGCAGCCGACGTCGCGCAGGAGCGCGAGCAGAAGATCAACTTCCTGCAGGGCGACATGCGCGAGATGGCGTTCGAAGCCATGTTCGACGGCATCTATTGCTGGAACACGAGCTTCGGCTACTTCGAGGAGGACAAGAACGCCGCCGTCGCGGAGCGCGTCTTCCGTGCCTTGAAGCCGGGCGGCATGTTCCTGATCGACATCGCCAACCGCGATTTCGCGGCGGCGTATTCGCCGAGCCAGCTCTGGTACGAGGGCGACTCCTGCGTCTGCATGGACGACATGAGCGTCGATTTCATCACGAGCCGCCTGCGCGTGAAGCGCTCGGTGATCTTCGACGACGGGCGCTCGCGCGAATGCGTGTACTCGATTCGCCTCTACTCGTTGCACGAGCTCGGCAAGTTGCTCCACGACGTGGGCTTTCGCGTCACGGAAGCGAGCGGACAACCGTCGACGCCGGGTGTTTTCTTCGGCGAGCAATCGCCACGCCTGATCGTGCTCGCGCAGAAGCCCTAGCTTCCGGCGCGGCGGCCAGCGGCCCTGCTCGTGAAGTTCTGCTACGGAGCTTTCGCTTCGTCCGCCCGCCACTTGAGCGCGATGCGAACGGTCGCGGGTTTGTCGCGCTCCGCCTGGATCCCGACGCCAAACGAATTCCTGGCAGGCTTCTCGAAGTCGACGCCGTCGACGCTGATGAGCGGCGCACCTTCTTTCCGCAGCAAAACGTAGAAGGTCCGGCGCGCCTCGACGGTCCACGTCCCTTCGGTGTGGAGGGCGAGGAGGGCCGAGTCGAGGACCGCTTCGATCGGAAACCGGTCGCCCTGACGGATCTCCAGCACGACGGGGAGCTTGGCGAGCGCGGTGGCACGCTCGGCGGGCGGGAGCTCGGCGAGGTGGGCGACGGGAACGCGCCTTGCGCTCTCCGCGATGCGATTGTTCGAAGCGCCGCACGCCACGGCGAGCAGCGCGAGCAGCGCGGCGACCGTGCGCGCCGCCGCGTTGATGCCGTGATTGAAGTCGTTCCGCGTAGTGCCTTGCATTTGTCTCCTCGTTCCGGTGACCCGTAGCCGATTTTGAGAACTCTGGGAAACCGGCCCGGGACCGAAATATCAGGACGGTCCCGCCACGTTTTGTTGGACGCCGCCTGCGCTCGGCGTCATAGCCTATCGACGGCTCCGCCCGCGGTTCGGTCGGGGAGGCACCTCATGATCAAACGTATCCTCGGTGTCGGTCTGGGCGCGTTCCTCCTCTATTCCTGCAGCAACGCTGCGCCGGACGACGAGGGGGCGGCGGGCGCGGCCGCGAGCGGGGGCGCGCAAAGCGGCGCTTCATCGAGCGCCGGCACCACCTCGGGCGGCGGGGGCGCCACCGGTGGCTCGACGGGCGGAACGTCCGGGGGAGCACCGGCATCCGGGACCGGCGGCGGCGGCGTGACGGGCACCGGCGGCACTCCGAACGCCGCTGGCGCGTCGGTGGCCGGCAGCTCGACGGGCGGCACTGCGGGCGGAAGCGGCGCGATGGCGGGCGGTTCCGCCGGAGGCGCGCCGGCGGGCGGGAGCGGCGCCGTGGCCGGCAGCGTCGGGGGTGCAGCCGGTCAGAGCGGAGGCTCCGGCGCAGGTGGCACTTCCGAGGCAGGGACGTCGGGCAGCGGCGGCACGGTGAGCGGCGCGTCGGGCAGCGGCGGCACCGCCGGCAAGGCGCCGGCGATGAGCCTGTCCGAGGCGTACGCCGGTCTTTTTCCGATGGGAGCTGCGGTCGATGCGCAGTCGTACATGACGCACGGCTCCGTCCTCACGAAGCATTTCGACAGCATCACGCCCGAGAACGAGATGAAGTTCGTCTCGCTTCAGAACACCGAGGGGCGCTTCACCTACGACGCTGCGGATCGCATGGTGGCCTTCGCGCAGCAGAACGACATGAAGATCCGCGGCCACGCGCTGGTCTGGCACACCCAGAACCCGTCCTGGCTCTTTCAGAACGCCTCGCGGGATACGCTGCTCGCCCGCATGCGCAGCCACATCTCCAACGTCGTGCGGCACTTCCAGGGGAAGGTCTACTGCTGGGACGTCGTCAACGAAGCGTTCATGGATGACGGCAGCTATCGAGACGGCAACGAGGAAGAGGGGAAGCAGAGCCAGTGGTACGCGATCCTCGGCGAGAGCTACATCGCCGAAGCGTTTCGTGCCGCGCACGAGGCGGATCCCGACGCCAAGCTCTTTTACAACGACTTTTACAACTACATCCCCGCCAAGCAGCAGGCCATCTACGAGATGCTGCGCGGCCTGCTCGACGACGGCGTTCCGGTTCACGGCGTCGGGTTGCAAGCCCACCTCAACATCGAACCTTCGACCAACCCGTCGAACCAGGCCTACCACCAGCACGTCGAGAAGATGGAAGACGCGATCGAGCTCTACGCGTCGCTCGGCCTCGAAGTGCAGGTGACCGAGATGGACGTGTCCCTGTACATCCCCGGCATCACCTACACGTCGGACCAGTTCTACACGGAAGCGACGTTCACCGACGAGCTCGAGACCAAGCAGGCCGAGCGCTATCGTGCCTTCTTCGACATGTTCCGCCGGCACGCTGACGTCGTGACCGGCGTCACCTTCTGGGGCATCGCCGACGACAACACCTGGCTCTCCGAGTTCAGCTCCGGCCGCAAAGACTTCCCGCTGCTCTTCGATACGCGCCACGATCCGAAGAAGGCGTACGACGCGGTGATCGATTTCTAGCTTCCGGACGGATTCGGTTCGGGGCCCGAGGCGCTTCACCGGAAGCCGGAAGGCGGGCAGGAGATCTTCCTGTTTTCAGCGAATTCCGAGCCCCGCGTGCGGTGAGTCCGCCGCGAGGCGTACGTCGTCGGCCGGCGCGGGCAGTGCTTCCCAGATCTCGGGATCACTGTCGGGAGGCGTCGCCGAGTTCTCCGCGAGGGCGCGATACAGCGTGCCGAAGTGCACGACGAACGCGCCTTCCGGATAGACGACGAGCGGTTGATCGGGATGGCGCGTGGCGCGCTCG
>DASXWF010000841.1:0-3035 GCA_036503835.1 Polyangiaceae bacterium
GCCCGTGTTCGAAGGCAGCACGCTCGTGGCCGTCGCCGGACACCACGTCCACACCCCGCCGGAGCGCCCTTCCTCCGCCCTCGGCGAGGCCGTCCCCACGGAGCTCGAGGACATCGTCCTCGCCTGCCTCGCGAAGCGCCCGGACGCGCGCCCGGCGGACGCGCGGGACCTGCGCGCGCGCCTGGAGGCGACACGCCTCGCCACGGCGTGGACCGCCGAGCGCGCCGGTAGCTTCTGGGAAGCCCGCGCGCGGAGCCTGCCTCCGGCTCGCCCGAGCGGACCGCAGACGATCGCGCTCGATGTCACGGGCCGTGCGGCGGGCTGAGCCCTCGGTCTATTCGGCTCATTTCAGCGGATTTCCTCGCCGCCGCTCGCGACGTTTTCTTTCGTGAACCGCCGCGTCCCCAGCGTCACTCGCTTCGGCGCCTGCTTGCCGGCGAGGATGTCGAGGGCAAGCTGGACGGCCTCGGCGCCGCCCGTCGGATAGGCGAACGTCGCGTCGAGGATGCCGTCCTTCACGTAGCGGACGCCCTCGTGCGGCAGCGCGTCGATGCCGACGAACTTCATCTCGCGCTCGCGGCCCGCGGCCTTGGCCGCGAGGTAGGCGCCGTGCGCGCCGGGATCGTTGTGCGCGTACACGAGCGAAATCGCCTTGTGAGCGGCGAGCGCGGACTCCATCTCGCGCCGCGCGTTCGGCTCGAGCCACTGCATGTCGGCCGTGAAGACGATCTTGAGCCCGGGATTCGCGGCCAGGTCGACGCCCTCCAGAAACCCGCTGTGACGATCCTGGCCGGGCGTCGAGGTCATCAAACCCTCGAGCTCGACGATCGTGCCCTTGCCGCCGAGCACCTTCGCCGCCCACAGGCCCGCTTCGCGGCCGATGCGCTTGTTGTCGGCGCCGATGAAGGTCGTGAACGCGTCGCCCTCGACCTGGCGGTCGAGCACGATCACCGGGATGCCTTTTCGGTACACCTCCGCGACCGGCTGCGTGAGCGGAGCGGCTTCCTTGGGCGAGATGATCAGAAGATCGATATTTTGCGCGGCGAGCTCCTCCACCTGCGCGCGCTGGCGCAGCGAATCGTTCTGCGCGTCCTTGAAGATGAGCTTCAGGTTCGGGTGGCTCTTGGCCGCCTGCTCCACGTCCGCGTTCATCTGAACGCGCCACGGCTCGCCCAGGTTGCACTGGCTCATGCCGATCACGAACGAAGTCTTCGCGCCGCCCGCGCTCGCCGAGCCCGCGGGCGCAGGAGCGGGCTCCTTCGAACGGCACGCGACGGAGAGCAGCAGCAACAGAGAGCGCCCGAGCACCTGACGACGCGAATGCATGGCGCGGATTGTCCGCTCCCGGGCGGGCCCGTTTCAAGCACTCTCGCTTTCGCCGCGCGGACCCCGCCCCGGCTCGGCTCCGGAGCCTCCCTCAGTTCAGCACGGAGCCGGGACGCGACGCCTTCGGAACGGAGTACGCTTCGGGGCTCGAGACGTGCAAATCGACCTGCTCGAGCAGCTTCATGAGCTCGAGCGCGCTGCGCGGCCGCTTCTCCGGGTCCTTCTCGAGGCACTGCATGACGATGCGCTCGAGATCGCGCGGCAGCGGCCGCCCGCTGCGCACCGAGGGAAGCGCGGGCGGCTCGACCGCGTGGGCGAGCGCCACCTGCATGGCCGTGGCGCCTTCGAACACGAGCTTGCCCGTGAGCAGGAAGTACGCCACGCAGCCGAGCGCATAGAGATCCGCGCGGCCGTCGATCTTGCCGCGACCCGTCGCGAGCTCGGGCGCGAGGTAGGCGGGCGTGCCGGTGATGCGGTCGCCTTGCGTGATCGAGAGGTTCGCGCCCTGGACGGTGGGCGTGTCGCTCTCCGACTTCACGAGCCCGAAATCCAGGACCTTTACGAAATGCTTCTCGAAACCGCGCTCCGAGAGGTGCAGGTTCGCCGGCTTGATGTCGCGATGGATGAGGCCGTTCGCGTGGGCTTCGGCCAGCGAATCCAGCGTCTGGCGCAGGATGTGGACGACGAGCGACGGCTCGAGCGGCCCGTGTTGCTTCACCAGGTTCTCGAGATCGGTCCCTTCGAGCAGCTCCATGACGTAATAAAAGCTGCCGGTGCGCGTGACCCCGAAGTCGTAGAGCTGCACGGTGTGCGGCGAGCGCAGGCTCGCCGTGACCTGCGCTTCGCGCTCGAAACGCTGAATGGCCACGCGATCGACCGGACGCTTCTCGCCGTCGTCGCCGTGCAACCGGATCAGCTTGATCGCCGCCGGGCGGCTCAGCAGCTGGTGCCGGGCGCGCCATACCTCACCCATGCCGCCCTGCGCGATGGGCTGCTCGAGCTCGTACATCCCGAGCTTTTCCACGCTGTCGGCGCGCGCGCCGATCCCGCTCAGCGTGCGCGACACGAAGTACGCGACGACGGCGGCCGCGTAGACCGGAGCGAACAGCGGCATGAGGCTCGCGCTCGGCGGCAGCTCCACTCGACCGAGGTACCCCAGCGTGAACAACGCGACCGGGCTCATGCTCGCGCCGACGAGCGCGTTCACGAGCGCGCGACGCGAGGACGACGGAAGCACGAGGGGAAACAGCGCCACCCACACCGGCGACCAGACGAGGTGCGTGATCTCCGGCAGCGGTGTGCTCGACAACTCGAGGAACGCCAGTACGAAGGCGCTCCCGAACAAAGAGAGCGTCGCGAGCTTGCTGCGCGTGTCCCTGCCCGGCGTCGCGGCGCGCATGATCCCGCGCATGCGACAGAAATGCGTGGGTCCTGGTTTCTCCGCCATGCGCACGTCTCCTGACGACTCTCCGGCCTGCTGGTAACGAATTACGTCGGGCGCAAGGCCCTGGTTTCCCGCCGTCGCTCCCGCACGTTGCCAGCCACGCCGTCAAGCCCTCGGAATTCAAGGAATTTTTGCGAATTCGTGCTCCGTCGAGCCGCGGCGCGCGCGCTCAGCGCTGGTGCGCGAGGCGTTCCCGCCCCTCGGCCGCGTAGCGCCCGTGCGGATGGCGCGCGAGGTAGGTCGCGAGATCCGCTTCAGAACCGCG
>DASXWF010000842.1:0-8747 GCA_036503835.1 Polyangiaceae bacterium
CTCAGCGGCCCGAGCGGCGTCGCGAGCAGGCGGCCGCCGCGAAAGCCGACGACCTCGACGTCGAGGGACTTGGCGCGCTCCGAGAGCACCGAGAGCGTCTCGCCGACCGCGGCGCGCAGGCCGCCGATTTCGACGATCAGGCCCACGACGTCGAGCACGGTGCCGAGGGGGACGTGCAGCGGCACGCGTTCGCAGCGTTCGAGCAGTTGATCCAGCATCAGGGCGCCTCGGAGTCGGGCTTGAGCGCTTCGAGCAGCTTCTCGAGCCTGCGCTCGACGGATTCATCGACCTGCCCGAGCTCGGTTTCGACGAAGCAATCGTAGTCTCCGAGCGAGGCTTCGATCACGACCTGGATGCGCGCGCCGCGAGCGGCGAGCTCCTGCTCGAGACCGTCCACCGCGTTCTGGAATCCGCGTCCGACGCGCACCCGCACCCGGTCCTGGTCGCTCAGCGCTTCGAGCGCCTCGCGCACGAGGCCGTTGAGGATTTCGGGCGCGAGGGCGAGCTCGCGCGCGATCACGCGCCGGGCGATCACGGCCGCGAGGACGGCGAGCTGCCCGGCCGCTTCTTCGACGATGCGCGCGCGGGAGACGGCCATCTCTTCGATCGCCGCACGGAAGGCGCGCTCGAGCGCGGGGTCGAAGGCCGGCTTCGGCGGCTCGTGGGCGGTCGAGGACGGCGTTTCCGAAGGGCGCAGCGAGCGAGCGATGTGATCGCGGATGCCCTCGGTCGCGGCGAGCTCGCGCGCGAGCTCGTGGTGCGACGCCGGAATCGAGCGTAGCTCGCGCTTCACGGCCTGCACGAACTCCTTCGGAACGGGCGCCGGACGCAGGCTCGGCGCGTGATCCAGCGGACCGTGCGTATGCCGGGCAGGCGCGGCCGGCGGCAGCGTCGACTCGCGCGGCGAGAGCCAGCGCGGCTTCTTGCGCGGCATGGGCGGCGTCACGTCCAGGAAGGCCGCGCGGCGCGCGCGTTCCTCAGCCATCCTCGGACTCCCCGAGTGAAATCTGCCCTTCCGCGTCGAGACGCAGCGCAATCTCCAGAATCTCGCGCTGGGCGGCCTCGACGTCGGCGAGCCGCGCCGTACCGAGTGCGTCCATGTCCTCCTTGATGCGCTCGCCCGCGCGCTTCGACATGCCGCTGAACACGTGGTTCTTCATGGCTTCCGACGCGGTCTTGAGCGCCAGCGTCAACCGCTCCACCGGCACCGACTCGAGCAGCGTGCGAACGCCCTTGGGATCGACCGCGAGCAGGTCTTCGAACGAGTAGAGCGATTTTCGGACCTCACGAGCCAGATCGCTGTTCTCGGCTTCGAGCTTCTCGAGCAGCGCTTCGCCACCCTTGCGCCCGAGCTTGCGAACCACCGCGGCGGCGCGAGCCAGCCCGTCGATCACGAGCGCTGCGTCAGGGGCCTTTTGCGGCAGCTCGGCGCCGAGCGCCGTCGCAGCCTCCTCGAGCAGCTCGGCGGGAACCTCCGTCATGGCGCCGAGCCGGGAAAGGACGGCGGGGCGCACGGCTTCGGGCAGGTTCTTCAGCGTGCGAGCGGCGTGCTCCGGATCGAGCTGCGAGAGGATCGCGGCCGAAAGCTGCGGGTGCTCGTTCTCGAGCAGTCCGGCGAGCTGCGACGGGTCGGCCTGCGCCAGGCGCTGCATCGCCGTGAGCGGAGCATCCTGGAAGATCTGGGCTGCCCGGGTGCTGCCGAGCGCGCGCGACGTGATGTCCGTGAGGTAGCGAGCGCCGCCCCGCGGCACGGCCACGCCGGCCTGCGCTTTTTCGATGAACTCGGCGTAGAGGTTTTCGAGCGCACCGTTCGGCACGGAGGTCATGTTGGCGGCCACTTCCCGGAGCCGGCGGAGCTCGACGGGATCGAGCTCCGCGATGATCGGGGTCGCCACGCTCTCGTCGAGCGAGAGCAACATCAGCACTGCCTTCTCGGGGCCGTTGAGCTCCATTCGGGGCTTCTGGCTCATGTTGCGAAAGTCGTGCCGGGCGTTCAGGTCGCCGGGGCTTTGGACTCCGCACCCTGGGCGAGCCAGCCTTTGAGCACTACGGACGCCGTCGCCGGGTCCTTACCCGCGAGCTCGAGCGCGCGAGCCCGATAGTCGGCGATGGCACTTTCGGCAGGCTCGAGCAGGCGGGCCCGCCGGTCGGCGTCCCCCGGAGCCGCTAGCGCGGCGACCGCGGCTTCTGCGCCCTTCAGGGCAGCCACTTCCCTGAGATTCGCCAGGCGTTTGTCGCCCTTGCCGCGCCGGAGCAGCACGATCAACGCGAGAAACACCACCGCGCCGCCCACGATGTAGGGCAGGAAGCGGCGATAGATCGGCAGTTCGGGAGCCTTCACGCCGTCCTCGAGGTCCGAGTGGTGAAACTCCATGGCGCGCACGCTGAGCGAGTCACCGCGCGTCTGGTCGAAGCCGACGGCGCGACGCACGATGTCTTCGAGCGCGGCGACTTCTTCCTTGCTCCGCGGCACGACGGCGCTCTTGCCGTTCTTCAGCACGCGCTTTTCGTCCAGGAGGACCGCGACGCTCAGCCGTTCGACCTCGCCGGGGGGCGTGGAGGTCTTTTCCACCACCCGATCCACCTCCCAATTGCGCGTCTGGCTGCGACGGAAGACGCCGCCCGCGCCGACGGCAGTGGTGGCGGTCGCATCCCCGGGCGGGTTCGCGTCCGGCATGTTGCTTTGCGCCCCCGGCACGCCCGCGACAGTCTCGTGGTTCGCGCCGGTGAGCTCCTCGACCTTGTGCTCGCTGCGGAGCGCGATCGTGTCCTTGTTGTAGAGTTCCTGAGTCTTTTCGCGGGTTGCCGCGTTGATGGCGACGTTCACCCGCACGTCGGCGTTGCCCGGGCCGACCACCCGCTCGAGCTGCTCGCGCGCCGTGTTCTCGAGCTGCGAGCTCAGGAGCTGTCCCTGCTCCGTGAGGTCGGCCGAACCGGCCCCTGTCTCACCGTCAAGCGCCGGACGATGGAGCGTCATGCCGTCGGCGCTCACCACCGAAACGCGCTCCCGGCTCAAGCCCGGCACCGCGCTCGCGACGAGGTGCACGATGCCGGCAATTTCACTCCTACCAAAAGCCTCCGGGCTGCGAAGCTTGAGCACCACCGAGGCCGAAGCCCGCTCCTGGCCGGCCACGAAGAGTCGCCGTTCGGGCATCACGAGGTGCACGCGCGCCGACTGGACGCCCCGTACCGTGGCAATGGAACGAGCAAGCTCGCCTTCGAGGGCGCGGCGCAGGTTGACCTGCTGCTCGAACTCGGTGCTGCCGAGCTGGGAGCGATCGAAGATCTCGAACCCGACGCCGCCGCCGCGCGGCAGACCCTGAGAAGCCAGCTCGAGCCGGAGCTCGTGGACGCGGCTTTCCGGGACTTCGACGCGGGTTCCGGAAGCGTCGAGCCGGTAGGGCACCTGGGCGGTCTTGAGCTTCTCGACGACGAGCGCGGTGTCTTCCGTCGAAAGCTCGGTGAACAGGTAGGCGTACGGCTCGCGCGAGCCGACGAAAACGATGCCCAGCGTGAGCAGGAGTGAGCCGACCGTCGCGACGAGGAGCGCGATTCGCTTCGGAGTGGACAGCGCTTTCCAGAATCCGACGAGCTGCGCGATGGTTTGCTTGAGCCCCTCAGGCATGATGGTTCAACCCTCGAAAAAATCGGGCCACGACGGGCCACGAGCCAGGAAAAAGGTCCGGATCGCTCATGGTCAGATCTGCATCCGCCAGAGCTCGTAGAAGGCGTCGATCACCTTGTTTCGCACGTTGCCGACGAAGCGAAGCTCGATGTCCGCCTTGCTGAGCTCGAGCATCGTTCCGTGGATGTCGTCGACGCGGCCGGCCGCGAACTCGTTGCCGAGGTGCTCCGCGCGCTGGATCTGATCGTTGGTCCTCAGCAGCGCTTGCTCGACCAGCGAGCCGAAGGCGTCGGCGTCGGCGGGCGAGGCCTTTTCGAGCTTCTGCTCTTGCCCCAGGTGGGGCGAGAGCAATGGGATTCCGGGGGCCTCGAGCGGGGACATGCGGATTACTTGCCGATGCCGAGCGCCGAGCGCGCGATCTGCTTCACGCTCTCGATCGACGTGATGCCGGCTTCGTACGCGCGCGAGGCGGTGATCATATTGACCATCTCTTCCACGGCGTTGACGTTCGGGTACTCGACGTAGCCCTCCGCGTTCGCGTCGGGGTGGCCGGGCTCGTAGACCATCGTGCCGGGGCGGGTGTCGGCGGCGATGCTGGAGACGTTCACGCGCGAGACGCCGCTTTGCGCCGCGAAGGGGTCGCTCACGCCGTTCAGGCCCACGGCCTCGAACACCGGGTCGAGCCGGCGGAACGCGCCGCCTTCGGGCGTGCGCGTCGTATGAACGTTCGCCAGGTTCGAGGCGATCGTATTCATGCGCACGCGCTCGGCACCGAGGCCGGAAGCGGAGATTTCGAGGGCGCTAAAGACTCCCAACATGACGCGTTATCATCCCTTCCCGTCGCTCGCCGCGAAGCTGAGCGCGCGGAGTTCGGCCGAAACGATGGCCGACACGGTGTCGTAGCGGAGCTGGTTCGCCGTGAGTTTCGCTGCCTCGCGGTCGATCGAAACGTAGTTGCCGTCGTTGCCCACGCCGGCCGAAAGATCCTGGAACACGCGCCCCATCGGCGTGCCCTCACCCGTGGTGCCGACGAGGTGCGCTTCGTTCGTACGCTGCAGAGCCACGTTGAGGGCCGACGAGAATCCGGCTTGGTCGATGCGCTCGAGATCGTTCGGGCGGTAGCCGGGCGTGTCGACGTGTGCGACGTTCGACGCGAGTACGTTCTGGCGCTCGAGGTGGTAGTCGAGCGCTACCTGGAGCGGATTGACTGCACTGAAGACGCCTTGCACGCGTGGGTTCCAAAGCACGCGTCGTGCCAGCAGGGACGACAGCACCGAGTCCCGATTTGAAAAGAGAGAGAACGCTCCGGTGATCGTGCGCGATCCCTGATGGGGCGTCCCGCAACGGATCCGGACGCTAGGATCGGAGCCCGGCCGAAATCTCGGTTTGGGGCAAAAAACAGCGTCAGAATCACGAGATCGCTGGCGTCAAGAATTTGCCTTTCGAGACTTAACACCCCTCACCCAGGTCCGTTCTTTCGGGCGCCATGACGACGATTGCTTCCATCGCCCCGGTTGCCGAGAGCACACTCCCCTCGCTGAACGATACGGATGATGGAGCCCGAACTGGAGGCGGAAATCGACATCGTTCGGTTTTCCCCCTGGCGATGTACCCGGCCGACGAAGACCGGCCGCGCAGCATGGAAGGCGTCGTCGGCGGTTCGGAAGCCCTGGTCGATTTGTACAGAATCATCGACCGCGTGGCCGACACGGCCTGCACCGTTCTCATCACGGGCGAGAGCGGCACCGGCAAGGAGCTCCTGGCGAAGGCCGTCCACGTGGCGAGCCCCCGGAAAAACCGGGCGTTCGTCGCGGTGAACTGCGGCGCGATTCCGGAAGCGCTGCTCGAGAGCGAGCTCTTCGGCCATGCGCGCGGGGCCTTCACGGGTGCCCACACCGCGAAGATCGGGCGCGTCGCCCAGGCCGACGGCGGGACGCTGTTCCTCGACGAAATCGGCGAGCTGCCCCTCGCGCTCCAGGTGAAGCTCCTGCGCGTGCTTCAGGCCCGCGAGTACTCCCCTGTAGGTGACACTCGCACTTTGAGCGCGGATGTGCGCATCGTCGCTGCCACCAACGTGGACCTTGAAGAAGCCGTCCGGAACGGGACCTTCCGCGAGGACCTCTACTACCGCCTCAACGTGATCCACCTCTCGGCCCCGCCGCTGCGCGACCGGGCGGACGACATCCCGGTGCTCGCGGGTTACTTCCTGGAGCGCGCGCGCGCCAAGGCGGGCCGCGACCAGGTCGCCAAGATTTCGCGCCAGGCGGCCGAGTTGCTCTGCACCTACGGCTGGCCCGGCAACGTGCGCGAGCTCGAGAACACCATCGAACGCGCGGTGCTCCTCAGCAACGGCGCCGCCATCGAGCCGAAGGATCTTCCCCCGCGCGTGCACGGCTTCGGAGCCGAGCCCCGCACCGGGCCGCGCATGACCGAGCGCGGGATCGACCTGCGCAGGGCCGTCGAAGGCTTCGAGAACAACCTCATCCGCCAGGCGCTCGAAAAGACCAACTGGAACAAGAAGCGCGCGGCGGAGCTGCTCGGCATCAACCGCACGACCCTCGTCGAAATGCTCAAGCGTAAACGCATCGAAGCCGCGTAAACCCTAGCTGACGTGCGATCGCCGGTTGTAGAGCCGCCCTGGAAGGCCAGTGGCGGCTGCTGGCGTTGGTTTTAGCCGCCAAGGCCGCCAAGAGCGCCAAGGCCGCCAGCGGATTTTTCTTGTTGGTTGATCGCGCGACGCTGCGCAGCCTAGGCCAACCGTCGCTCTCTGTTGCTCAGCGCGAAGTGCGCGTGGTCTTGCGCTTGCCGGTTCCGCCCGCCGAGAAACCCACCCAAATCCTCTTGGCGGCCTTGGCGCTCTTGGCGGCCTTGGCGGCTCAATGAACCTCACCAGCTTGCCCAACCTGGCCTGGACTTTGCTCAACAGGCCTGCGCATGCCATCACCTAGTCGGATCCGCCGCTTGCGCGTCGCGCTGAGCGTCAGCGTGCCGACACTGCTGGGTGCCATGCTTCTGGCAGAGCCCGCACGTGCGGAAGGGTGGGTGTACGAGGGTTTTTTGGGGATCGGGACCGGGCTCGAGGGCGGCGACGCTGGTGAGGCCGGCCTCGCCTGGCAGCGCGCGCGCTTTCGATTGATCGGCGGTGTGGATTTTCGCAGCGACGAGATGCCGAAGGACGGACTCGGCGTGCGCGGTGTGGTCGAGATCGAGCGGCGCGCGACGTTCGGCGGAGAGCTGCGCTATTCGCGCTGGATCGGGCGCGGGTTCGGCGCGTTCGCCGGGTTGAACGGGACGTTCGCGCCGGAAACGCTGCTCGGCGGGACGGCGGGTGTGACGGCGATCATTCCGCTCGGACGAGCCGGTCTGTACATCGAGCCGAGTTTCTCGGCGCTGCCGCTCGGCAGCGATTTGCCGGACGATTCCGTGCTCTTGTGGGCGCTGCTCAGCGTGGGGATCAATGTCAGGCTCTGAGCGCTCCTGGACGCAGCGCCTGCTCGGCGCGGCGATCGCGCTCGGTGGCGCAGCCTACGGCTGCAGCGGCGGCGCGGAGTGCCTGCGCACCACCGACTGCGCTTCGGGCCTCGAGTGCCGGAGCGGCGTGTGCGCGCTGCCGCCGCCGCCCAGCACGCCGGAGAGCGACGGCGGATCCGCGGGAAGTCTGCAGCCGGATGCGGGCGGTAGCGCCGGCAAAGCGGGTACGGGCGGCGTTGCAGGCACGAGCGGTAGCGCCGGCAGCGGCGGAACGAGCGGGCGCGCGGGTGCGAGCGGCGGCGCAGGCAAGGGCGGTGGCGCAGGCGAAGGCGGCGGCGCAGGCGAAGGCGGCGAGGCGGGAGAAGGCGGCGAGGCGGGCGAGGGTGGCGCTCACGACGGCGGCGCGGGCGGCGAGTCCGGCGCGATCGGCGGCGCAGGAGCGGGCGCGTGAGCGAACGCCTGGCACCTCGCTTGCAAAGGAACTAACCGTCATGTTCCGATCACTCCACATCGCGTCGACCGGCATGTCCGCACAGGAGACGCACCTCGAAGGCGTCGCCAACAACATCTCGAACGCGAACACCGTCGGCTACAAGCGCCAGCGCGTCGAGTTCCAGGATCTGCTCTACCAGAACGTGCGCGAAGCCGGCGCCGCGACCGGCCCGAACACCACGAACCCGACCGGACTCCAGGTCGGCACCGGCGTGCGCGTGGTCGGAACCTCCCGCGCCTTCGAGCAGGGCGCGCTCGAGAACACCGGCAATCCGCTGGACGTCGCCATCGAAGGCAACGGCTTCTTCGTCGTGCAGCAATCCGACGGCACCCCCGCCTACACGCGCGCCGGCACGCTCCAGGCCGACGGCGACGGCCGCATCGTCACGAACGAGGGCCTGCCGCTCGACCCGCCCATCACGATCCCGGCCGGTGCGACCGGACTCTCGGTCGCGGCCGACGGCACGGTCAGCGTGACGATGTCGGGCGAGACCGACCCCACGGATGTCGGCCAGATCATGATCGCCACCTTCGTCAATCCGGCAGGGTTGAAGGCGATCGGACACAACCTGTTCACGGAGACGCCGGCGAGCGGCGAACCGCAGCAGGGCGCGCCGGCCGAGGACGGCCGCGGAGCGCTGCTCCAGGGCTCGTTCGAGCGTTCGAACGTCGACATCGTCGCCGAGATGATCGGCATGATCAGCGCCCAGCGCGCCTACGAGATCAACTCCAAGGTCATCACCACCGCCGACGAGATGCTGCGCGCGGCGAGCCAGCTCAAGTGATGACGCGCTCCCTCTTCTCGAGCGTCGCCCTGATCTGCCTCGCGCTGAGCGCGCCGGCAGCAGCGGAAACCAAGCTCAGCGTGAGCGGACGCGTCGTGCGGGTCTCGGACCTCGATCCGAACGCGCCCGCCGAGCTCGCCGGCATCGAAGTCTGCAAAGCACCGCCGCCCGGCAGCTCGCGCCTGATCGCCCGCACCGAGATCCAGGAGCGCGTCCGCGACGCCGGCGGCGATCCCAAGGCCCTGAAGCTCCCCCCGTCGCTGCGCATCGAAGCGGCCGCCGAACGCTGGAACGCGGTGGACGTGGCCGCGCAGGCCGACTCGACCGTGCGAGCCGCCCTTCCGCCGGGCGTCACGCTCGTGAAGCTCACCGCG
>DASXWF010000843.1:0-18786 GCA_036503835.1 Polyangiaceae bacterium
CGCTCCGCGGGGCGCGCTTCGAGCGCGATCGCACCGGGCTTACCCACCTGATCGAGCTACGGCCGGACCTCGGTACCTCCTGAACACGACGTTCTCCAGGACGCGGCGGTCAGCGCTGAAAATCGTACACGGATCCGAGCCCGAGGATGGTCGTGATTTCGTCGAGCGCGGTCCGTGACTCGTCGAGGAAGGCCGGGTCCGCGAGGTCGTCCACCGTCAAGAGGTCGCGGTAGCGCTCGGAGACACAGCGGGTGAGCTCGCGGTGAAGCTCCGCGTCGTAGAGGACGCGGCCGCGCAAGGCCTGCTCTTCGTGCGGTTCGAGGCGGACGCGCAGGCGCAGGCACGCGGGCCCGCCGCCGTTGCGCATGGAGCCGTTGACGTCGACGTAGTGGACGGTGCTCACCGTTTTGGCCTCGGCGACGACGCGCGCCAGGTACGCGCTCGCGGCCGCCGATTCTTCGGCCTCGCGCGGTGCGACGATGGCCATGGCTCCGTCGGGCAGCGTCAGAAGTTGGGAATTGAAGGGGTAGCTCGCGACGGCTTCCTGCAGCGGGAGCTCGCGCTCGCTCGCGAGGACGACGCTGAGCTCGTCGCCGAGCAGGGAGCCGAGCTCGCCGAGCAGAGTCCGATAGTCTCGAAACGCGGACTCGTGGAGCAGGAAGACGCGTTCGTTGCCGACGGCGAGCACGTCGGAGTGGAAGGCTCCGGCGTCGATCCCGAGCGGAGATTGTTGCCAGAACAGGCTCGTCGTGGCCGGCAGGTGCAGCAGGCGGGCGAGGGCTTCGCTCGCCTCGCGGGTCTGGCGCGCGGGGTGGGCGCGCGGGCGGTCGGTGACGCCGCGCGCGCGACCCCAGCCGAAGAGGTGGACGCTGCCGCCGCTCGTGGCGAGTCGCGTGTGATTCGCGGCGCCTTCGTCGGAGAAGAGCTTCGCCGCGGGCAGGGGGTCGTGGACCTCGAAGTATTTGCGATCGCCGAAGATGCGCTCGAGGACGCGCGCGGTCGTCTCCGCTTCGATGCTCCGGTGCAGCATCGAGACCAGGTTCGCCGGCACGAAATGGACGCGGCCGTCCCCGGTGTCGGACGAGGGCGCGACCGTCGCGGCGTTGGCGGCCCACATCGCGCTCGCGCTACTGGCGGCCGAGAGCAGGTCCGGCGCGATCCTGCGCGCGTGGGCGAGCACCGCGCGGTCGCTGCCCGAGAAGCCGAGGCGGCGCAACAGGCCGAGGTCCGGGCGCGGCTGCGGGGGGAGCACGGCCTGCCCCACACCGAGGCCCGCGACGAAGCGCATCTTCTCGAGACCCTGGAGGGCGGCGGCGCGCGGGTTCGCGACCTCGCCCGCGTGGCGCTGGCTCGCGAGGTTGCCGGGGCTCAGGCCCGCGTAGTGGTGCGTGGGTCCGACGAGTCCGTCGAAGTTGAGCTCTCGCGCCGTCACCGTGTCGCGAGCATAGTCCGCGTAACCCGGCGAAAACCAGCCGTTTTCGGGCGCCGCGCGTGACCCGAGGTCAGCGTGGGACCGTGTCGCAGAACAGGTCCGGACCCTGGTCGGTGTTGTTGCCGTCGTTGCACTCGACGATCGTGTTCAGCGGGTCGACCACGGCCCAGATCGTGACGTTCAGCGAGAGCGGGTCGAGGGTGAGCGTGACCTGTTCGCTGTCGCCCGCCTCGATCGGACCGTCGATGGTGGTTTCGCCGAGCAGGGTTCCACCCTGGCTCGGGTCGCCCGCGTAGACGCGGACCAGCACGTCGCTCGCTTCCTCGGAGCCGTCGTTGTACACGGTGACCACGACCTCGGGCTCGGAGCAGCCCGTCGCGTCGTCCACCTCGATGCGCAGGTCCGCGACGCGGGCGCCGCCGTCCACGGGGCCTTCGATCGAGTTGTTGTCCTCGTCGCACTCGCGGGACATGTCGTTGCCGTCGATGACCGCGCGCACGGTCGCCGGCAAGTCGTCGCGGTCGTTTCGGCCGCGCTCGTACTCGACCGTGATGATCGTGCTCGAGCCGGGCTCGAGGCTGGTCGCGAGCGTGAACACCAGCGGGTCGCCGTCCTCGTTCTCGAGCGCCTCGTCGAGCTCGGGATCCTCCCAGGTGCCGAAGAATTCGATGATCACGCCCGGGCCGACGCGCAGATCACCCTGGTTTCTCACCTCGACGGCGATCTGGATCGTGTCGGAGAGCTCGCCGCAGGCCACGTCCGGCGACGAGACCTGGATGGCCGTGAGCGCGAGGTCCGGCGCGACGCCGTAGCTGCGCGGCTGCGAGCGGTAGGTGTTGTAGACGCGGCCGTTCAGCGGCCGCCAGCTCTCCGGTTCGTGGAGCGGGATGCTGCCGCCTTCGGTGACGTTCGTCACGTGGTAGGCGTGCTGGTTCCAGACGCGCCGCGCCGCGACCCAGACGTCGTTCGGATCGCCCCAGACCTCGATGCCGTTCGGGAGCGAGTCCTTGGGTACGTCGTCGTCACCGTTCGGCCACGAGTCGAGGTCGTCCTCGCTGCACTGAAGGGTCTCGTTGTTGGTCACGAAGACGATCTCGGCATTGCCGTCGTTGTCGACGTCGGCGACGACCGGATTTTCGTTGATCGTGCGGCTGACCGACGGCAACGCCAGGTACACGCCGCCGCTCGCGCCGTCGTAGACGTGGAAGTAGCACTCGTCGTTGTAGACGACCTCGGCCGCGCCGTCGCCGTTGAAGTCGAACACGCTCGAGGAAGTGACCCTACTCGAGTCGTCCTCGGTGTCGCGCTTCCAGCCGTTGTGAAGGCACACGCAGCGCTCCGCGAGCTCGTTGCAGGTGGTGCCCGCCGTCGTGCAGTCGGCGTCGCTCTCGCAGTCGCCGCCCGGATCGCGCGCGTCGTTGCCGTCGGGGGGCGCGCCTGTCTTGCTCATGACCGCGTCCCACGCGGGGCAGGCCGCCGAGGGCTCCTGCAGATCGACGACGGCGTAGAAATCCGCGAGCGCAACGGCGATTTCCGGGAAGCCGTCGCCGTCGAAGTCGTCGATGTTCGGTGCGCCGCCCTGGTTGCCTCCTTCCATGTCGAGCACCTGGACGACCGCGCCCGTCGCGCCGTCGAGGATGACGAGGCTGCCGTCGGCCATCAGCACCACCTCGGGCTTTTGGTCGAGTGCGTTGTCGGGGCCCGGCGCCGCGTTGGTGTCCGCACCCCACACGTCGGCGACGGCGCAGAAGCCGTTCTCGTAGGGGATCTCGCCGGCGTCGAGCTCGGGCGCGTCCCAGACGATCGTCAGGAGCCCCTGGCAGTAGTCGCTCGTGTCGTTCGGCGCGTCGCAGTTGGCGGGCACGTCGGGCAGCCGGTACGCCGTGGGTCCCGCGACGATTTCCAGCCCGGCGAGGTCGGAACGAAGGTCAGCGACGCACACCGTCGGCCCGTGGTGGTTTTGCTCGTCGTCGTGGCGCATCGTGCCGTTCGACTGGTTGCCGGCAAAGACACGATCGAAGGCGAGCGTGCCGCTGTCCTTCGTCAGCGTGAGCACGCGGTTGCCGACCACGATCTCGGAGAGGCCGGCGAAGTCGATGTTGGCGATGGCGGGCGCGGGGTAGTTCCAGGGTCCCGCGTCGCGCAAATCCTGCTCGTAGGTCGTGATGATTTCGCCGCGGTTGTTCAGCATCTGGAGCCGGCCGTCCTCGAGCGGCACGACGATCTCGGGGAAGCCGTCGCCGTCCAGATCGCCGGCGGCGAGCGTGCCGCCCGAGCGGCCGCGGGCCGCGTCGTGGTCTTCGTCGTCCGTGGTCTCGGGGCTGCAGTCGTCGGTGAGCGGGTCACCCTCGAACCAGTGGGCCGCGCCGCAGAGCGCGAAGAAATCCAGGCCCTTGTTCGGGCCGCCGCCGTGCACGGCACGCACCACGGCGTTGCCGGCGACGTCGCCCTCGTAGCTCATGAAGAGAATTTCGGGAAAGTCGAACTCGTTGATCTTGCCGTCACCGTTGTCGTCGTCGAGATTCACGACGATCGGCGTCGAGGCGACCTGTCCCGCGAACGAAAAGGGATGGTCGGTGGCTTGGGGATTGTCGTTGTTCTCTCCACCCCAGCGAAACTCCTGTTGCGGGAGCGCGTCTTCGAACGCCACCGGGGGCAGCGTGCACGTCGGCGCCGTCCCGCGCCCCACGCAGGTTCCCGCCTCGCACGTCGTGTGCTCGGGGCAGTCCCAGTCGTCCTCGCACCCGCAGCCGGCCGCCGCGCTCGAGTCGTCGCACTCGCTCGTGAAGTAGCCGGCGCTGCCGCACTCGTACGCCGCCGCCTCCTCCCCGCCGTTCTGCGTGCACACGATCACTTCGTTGCCGTCGCAGGTCCGCGCGCCCGGCTCGCACACGTCGTCGACGCAGACGTCCCCGTCACAGAAGCGGTTGATCGGGCAGTCGACGTCGCCGTCGCAGGAGATGTCGGCGCAGAAGTTGCCGCCGCCCGCCGCCGGCTGACACTCCTCGTCGTCGGCGCAATCGAGATCGTCGCAGTCGTTGTCGACGCAGCTCTCGTCGCCGCCGCCGTCCGTTTCGCAGCGCTGCCCGACACCGCACTCGCCGTCGCAGGGATCGGTGTTGCCGGTACCGGCGCTACCGCCCTTGCCGGCAGAGCCGCCCTTGCCGCCCTTGCCGCCGACGTTGATGGTGCCGCCGTCGCTGCCGCCGCTCGCGCTCGAACCGCCCGACGCGCTCGAGCCGCCCGATCCGCCGCTGTCGCTGTTGCCGGTGCCCGCGCTGCCGCCGCCCGAATTGACGTCGGGCGTCCCTCCGCAACCCGCTGCGGCGCTCACCCACCCGGCGAGAAATACGGCTCCAAATCGGCTTCGTTCGAGCATGTTCGGACTCCATTCATGCCACAACATTTCTCGGATACACTTGCGCGCCTCGGCGTGAAGCACGTTTTGTGGTCAGAGAAACGACATTGAGCGAGAAGGTGCGAGAAGGGTGGCAAATCACGTCAGTGTTCCAGAGGAGCGGGGATGTCGGCGCCGCGCATAGGTGACGCAGAGCTCCGCGCCTCCGAGGGGAGTGTCGAGAAAGACGACGAACGGCTCGTCACGCGCATCGGTGCGGCGCTCGGCTCACCCGTCGGGGTCTTGCTGGTCGTGCCGGGCCTGGTGCTGTTCATCGGGGTGTTGCTGACGGCGATCGGTCAGGATGCGCTCCGGCGGAGCTCGCTCGCCCTCGGCCGCGAGCAGGTGAGCGCGCAGAACGCCATCGTAGCGCGCCAAATCGGCGTCGCACTCGCGAAGTCGGACGTGATCCTCGAGCGGCTCCGCACCCTCGCCGAGACCCATTCTCCGTCGGCTCCGTTCGACGGCGTCGCGTTCGCCCTGCGCGATTTGATGCAGGGCCGCGCGGGCGTCGCCTACGTGAGCCTCAGCTTTCCGGACGGCACGTTTCAGGGCGCGTACACGCACGAGGACGGCAGCATTCGTTTTCAGGACAGCCGAGTCGAGGCGAACGGCACGCGAGTGCGGCGTTTTGCAACGGATGGCCGCAAGGCGCTCTCCCTCCTCGTCGAGGAGCGTTCGACCTACGACCCGAGGACGCGGGACTTCTATCGCCTGGCCCTGGCGAGCCCGCGCGCGGCCTGGACCAAGCCGTATCCGTTCTTCAAGACGCACTACACCGGGATCACTCGCACCCAGGCGGTGCGCGGCCCGACCGGCGCCGTGCTGGCGGTGCTGACCGTCGACTTCGACGTGAACGAGCTCTCGCGATTTCTCGAGCGCATTCCGCTCGCCGGTTCGCGCGTCGTGCTGTACGCGAACGACGGCACGCTGCTCGGCGATCCGGTGGACGCGGCGCGCATCCAGGCTCTGCCCGTGCGAGCCGATCGCGCGCTCCACTACCGGGACCTCGCGGATCCCGTGCTCGACGCGCTGTTCGCGAGCGGCTCCGCGGGCGGGTCGGGGGCGTTTTCGGCGGGCGATCGGCGCTTCGTCGTGAACCGCGCGAACGTGGGCGACGCGGCGCTCGGCTGGCAGGTGGCGTCGTTCGTGCCCGAGAGCGTGCTGTTCGAGCCGGCGCGGGCCTACCAGCGCCGCGCGGCGCTGCTCGCGCTTCTGGCGCTGCTCGTGGCGGCGGGCGTCGCCATCTCGTTTTCGCGGCATGTCGTGCGCATGCGCCGGCAGACCGCCGAAGCGCGCGCCGCGGCGTCGCGCGCGGCGGCGCAGGCGCGCGATCTCGGAAGTTACCGCCTCACTCACCGTCTGGGTGTAGGCGGCATGGGCGAGGTCTGGTGCGCCGAGCACCGCCTGCTGGCGCGCGAGGCCGCGATCAAGCTGATCCGTTCGGAGTCGGCGCCCGGCGTCGACGCGCAGGAGCGCTTCCGGCGCGAAGCACAGACGCTCGCCGCGCTGCGCTCCCGCAACACCATCGAGCTCTTCGACTACGGCGTCGCGGACGACGGCACCTTCTTCTACGTGATGGAACTGCTCGACGGGATGGACCTCGAGACGCTCGTGACGCGCCACGGACCGCAGAGCCCGGCGCGCGTGCAGTCGCTCTTGATGCAGGCGTGCAGCTCGCTCGCGGAAGCCCACGCCGCCGGGCTCGTGCACCGCGACATCAAGCCCGCCAATCTCTACATCTGCCGGGCGGCCGACGAGGTCGACGTGCTCAAGGTCCTCGATTTCGGCCTGGTCCGCTCGCTCGCCGACGAGGCTCAGAGCCCCGAGGGCCGCTCGCTCGAGGACCTGGCGCGCGAGCTCGAATCCGAGGTCCAGCCGCTCTCGAAGCTCACCGCGGCGGGCGCGATCATGGGCACGCCCGAGTACATGGCGCCCGAGCAGATCCTCGGCGTCGAAACCGACGGCCGCACCGACATCTACGCGCTCGGCTGCGTCGCGCACTTCGTGCTATCGGGCGAGCTCGCCTTCCCCTCCAAGTCCGATCCGATGCAAACCATGCTCGCGCACCTGCAAAATGATCCGCCCTCGCTCGCCGGACGGGTGCGGGGTGGTTCGGGCGACGCGCTCGCTAGCATCGTCGTGCGCTGCATGGCCCGGCGCGCCGAGGACCGCCCGCCTTCGGTGAGCGCGCTCCGGCGCGAGCTTGCGGCGCTCACGTTCGCCGAAGAGGAGACGTGGACCGAGGACCGCGCCTCCGACTGGTGGGATCAGCACGTGCCGCGGCGCAGCTCGCTGAGGCCGGTCGCGGGTCCGCTCGCGCCCAAGGTTTCGCTGCGCGCGCCGGGCGAGGGGCTCGCCGGATGAAGAGGTTCGTCGCGCTGTGCGGGCTCCTCGCGACGTACGCCGCCTGCCAGAAGCCGGGCGACGAAGAAGACATCTGCGACCAGGCACAGGTCCACCTCGAAGAGTGCAAGCTCGCCGACGACGAGCCGCCGAGCGAATGCACCGAGCGCGAGGAGTGCACCGCGGCGTGCATCGTCGATGCGTCGTGCGACGAGCTCGACAGTCCCGATCCCGACGGGAGCTACATCGAGTGTCTCGCGGACTGTCAGCGCAAGGCGCCGGGAGAGAACTCGAGCTGTGAGGACGCGCTCGCTCAGCTGCGGCGTTGCGGCGTGGATACCTCGGGCGTGGACCCCGAGCGCTGCAGCGCCGAGGACGCCTGCATCGCGATCTGCGTGAACGACGCGAGCTGCACGGACATCACCGTGGAAAACCCGGAGAGCGCCTACCGCGAGTGTCTGCTCGACTGTCAGAACTGACCGGACGCCGAGACTCCCGAAAATCCGGGTGACACGACGGGTTCGAACGAAAGCTTCGCCGGCTGCTTTCGCTCGGGCTCGAGGCGCGGTTGATTCAGCACCAGGAGTACGACTCCCGTCACGACTCCCGCGCCGCCGACGGCGAACAGCGTGACGGCGACCCCGTTCTGGAACTCGGCTCGATCGCGGGCGTCGCGAGCGCTCGGGGGCAGCTCGGCCTCGCTGCACCCGGTGGGACACTGGCGGGCTACTTCGTCGTCGAAGGTCTGGAAGTTCGAGCTCGCGGACGCCAGGAAGGGCGCGCCGGCGAGCCCCACGAGCGCCCCGCCGCCCAGCACGGCCCAGGGCTGCCATCCGGGCCAGCGCCGGACGGTTCGCATCGGCAGCGCGCTCAGCGCCTGGAGCTTCATCTCCGCGCGCGTCAGCCTGCCCGCCGGTAGATCGAGGGCGCGCGTCTCCGTCAGAAACCCGGATTTCCGTGCGATCAGCTGGTGCGCGCCCGGCAGCAGGCGGCGCGAGGCGCGGCCGGGGGCTCGAAACAGCGTCTCGCCGTCGAGCATGACCTCCGCGTTCGGTTCGGCACACGTGACCTCGAGCTCGGCGACCTGAGCCACGAGCAGTTTCTTGTAGAGCAGCGCCTGCCGGTGGTTCTCGGGGCCGAGCGGCGCTTCCCCGTGGGTGAGCGCGGCCTCCAGGTGCTCGAGCGCGCCGAGCGGCTGATCGAGGTTGATGAGCGAGACGGCGGCGTTGTAGCGGATCGCCGGGTGATCCCAGAGCTTGAGCGCGTCGCGATAACGGACCAGCGCCGCCGCATACTGCGATTCGGTGAAGAGGACGTTGCCGGCTTCGAACAGCGCGAGCGCGCTCTGCTGATCCGCCGCGCTCACGCCGGCCGCCCAGGGCCGCTCCGGCTCCGCGCGCAGCGGGGCGGCGAGCAGCAGAATCAAGCAGCAGAGTCCGGCGAAGCGACTCATTGGCAGCTCACCGTGAGAGCATACTCGCCGGAGGCGCCCTCGTAGCCTTCGACCACCAGGAAGTAGCTCTGCCCGGCTTCGGCGAAGAAGGTCGCCTGATGCGCGGAACCCCCGCCGATGTCGGCGGTGACGCACGCCGCGCGCGGGTCGCAGGCGCCGCTTTCGGTGGCACTCAATACGATCAGGTCCAGATCGACGCGGAGCCCCGAAAGCGTCACCGTGACCCAGCCTTCCTCGTCGGTCGTGAAGCGATGCAGGGATTCGCGACCGTTCTCGACGCGCGCCGAGCAGCCGTACACCTCGAGCTTCGGGCGGGAACCCGCGGTGCTCGACGTGAGGGAGGCGCCGCAACCGAGCACGCTCTTCGTGTGACACGCGCCCCCGAGCTCGCAGAACGGGCTCTCCGCGCAATCCGGGTCGCTGCAGTTCGAGAGCCCGTCGCAGTCGTTGTCCCAGCGGTCCTCGCAGTTCTGCTCGCGCTCGGCGCAGCGCCGATCGACGCGCAGGAGCATCCCGTCGGCGGCCGTGACGTAGCCTCCCTCGTCGGTCATGAAGATGCCGTGGAGGACGGGCGTGGCCGGCGGCAAGCGCAGCGGGGCCCAGTCGACGCCGTCGTAGTGGAACAGCGCGCTCGCGAAGGTGGTGATGCTGAAGATGTCCGTCGTGCCGCTGCCGTCCGAGTAGTCGAGCGCCTGGGACGAGTTGAAGGTGAGCGGGCGCCAGCGCGTGCCGTCGTAGTGGAACGCGCCGTCGACGTCGGCGAGCGCGTAGACGTCGTCCGGCGCGGTCCCCCAGATGCCCCAGAGCTCGCCCGAGGTTCCCACGTCCATCGGCGTCAGAGCCTCGCCGTCGTAGTGAAGCAGCGTACCTTGCGAGCCGGCGAAGAACACGTCGTCGGGGCCGCTGCCCCAGACTCCGTAGAAATACGTGTCCGTACCCGACTCGAGCGGCGACCAGGCTTCGCCGTCGTAGTGCAGGATCGTTCCGGCGTCGCCCGCCACGAACACGTCGTCGGGCGCGCTGCCCCACACGGAGGTGAGCTCGACTTCACTGCCGGAATCCATGAACGACCAGGTGTCACCGTCGTAGTGGAGGATCGTGCCGGCCGTGCCGACGCTGAACACGTCGTCGTCGTCGCTGCCCCAGAGCCAGAGCAGGCGCTCGGCCGTGGGAGAATCCATCGGCGTGGCCGTCCGGCCGTCGAAATGGAGGATGATGCCGTATTCGCCGACCACGATCAGGTCGTCGAGGCTCGTCCCCCAGGCGCTGTTCAGGCGCTCGCCGCTCCCGGTGTCGAACAGCGACAGGCTGGGGCCGCCTTGCGCCAGGTGGAGCACCGTGCCGGGCCCCACCGCGAAGACGTCGTCGTCGGAAGTACCCCAGAGCGCGAAGAGATCCTGCGTCGTGCCGGTGTTCATCGGCAACCAGCCCGAGCCGTCGTAGTGGAGCACGGTTCCGCTCGTGCCCGACACGTAGAGGCTGGAGCCGCCCGTCCCCCAAAACCCGTACAGGTATTCGCCGGTGCCCGTCGTTTCGAGCGACCAGTCGCTGCCGTCGAAGTGCAACAGGGTACCCAGGTCGCCCGACAGGTAGAGCTCGTCGCCGTCCACCCACACGTCGTAAAAGCTCAGGTACTCGTCGACCGGGGGCGGCGCCGCCGGCGACCACTCCCCGCCGTCGTAGCGCAAGAGCGTGCGCGAGTCGCCGACGACGAAGACGTTGTCTCCGGCGGTGCCGTCGACGTTCCAGAGCGTCACGTCGACGCCGGACTCGACGCGTGACCATTCGCGGCCGTCGTAGTGCAGGATCACTCCGCCGGTGCCCACGGCGAACACGTCGTCGCTGCCGGCGCCCCAGACGCCGTTCAGTGACTCGTCCGTGCCGGAGTCCATGAGCGTCCAGTTGCTGCCGTCGAAGTGCGAGATCGTGCCCGCTTCTCCGACGACGTAGACGTCGTCGCTCCCCGTGCCCCAGACGCCGTTGAGCGAGATGCTGCTGTCGCCGACGCCGACGTCGATCGAGCTCCAGCTCGTGCCGTCGTAGTGAATCGCGGTGTTCGCGTCCCCCACGGCGTAGACGTCGTCCGGCGCCGCCCCCCAGACCCAGATCAAGAAAGCGCCCACGTCCAGCGGCATCGCCTCGAAACCGAGCCGCTCGCAACCGTCGAACGCCGGCGTGCAGAACGAGGAGCAGGCGAGGTTGCCGACGTCGTAGCCGTACTCGAGGCAGGTCTCGCCTTGCGGCGCAACGGCGTCGCAGAGCTCGTCGCCGTTGCGCTCGCCGTCGCCGCAGGAGCCGACGCAGGTCGAAGTGTCGTTCCGGCAAGCGTCGCCGCACGAGAGCTCCCCGCCGTAGAACCCGTAATCTTCGCAGCTCGCGAGCGGGTTCGGCGCGAGGTCGCAGTCTTCTCCCGAGTCGCCGTCCACGATTTCGTCGCCGCAGCGCTGGAACTGGCAGTCGGTTCGGCAGAAACCGTTCGGTGCGTCGGAGTTGTTCGACCCGTCGTCGCACTGCTCGTCGCACTCCACCTTGCCGTTGCCGCAACTTTCGTCGGAGCTGCAATCGGCGCTGCAGCGGTCGCAGTCCACCGTGTTGCCGTCGTCGCAGACCTCCGCGCCGCTCACGAACCCGTCGCCGCACGTATCGGGCTCGCAGACGCCCAGCCGGCAGGCGCCGTCTCCGCTGCCCGGGACGCCGCAGAGCGCCGCCTCGCGCTTGCCTTCGCACGCGTCGAGCTGCGCTCGCGTGACGCAGCGCCCCGCCTCCTCCGCGCAGACCTTGTCGCTCGGACAGTAGAGGTCTCCGCAGCGCGACGACTCCGGTTCGAGACACGCGACGAGCCCCAGGAAGCAAAGGAGAATGGCGGAAACGGTCGACGACCGGGACAGGTACACACTTCCTCTCGGGCCTTCGGTGCGGCCCTCCCCCCGAGTATCCGCCGAAGGCGCGCGCGTGTTAATCGAAACGCGCGGGACCCAGGGGAGGGGCTTTCCGGGCGCCCGTGGGGCTGGTAGCTTTGGGGCGAAGTGCAACCGTCAGACCTGCGCCGGCTCGCACAATCGCTGACGCGGCGCCAGTTCATGGAGAAGTACCCCCATCGGTTTCTGGTCTTGCACGTTCGCACGGACTCCGATTCCGCGAGCAACGCTTTCGCGACCCAGATGGTCCCGGTCTCGCAGCCCGGGCCCGCGCACGAGCTCACGGTGCTCCCCATCTCGAAGAACGCGGACAACCCTTTTCAGTCGCACGTCTCGATCGGGCGGGCGAGAAACTGCGATCTGGTGATCCGTCATCGCGCGGTTTCCAAGCTCCACGCGCGCTTTCGCATCGATCAGGCCGAGCTCGCGTTGAGCGACGCGGGCTCGCAGAACGGGACGTTCGTCAACGGCAAGCGGCTCCTGCCGAACGAGTCGGTGCCGGTCAAATCGAGCGATCAGCTGGTCTTCGGAACGGTCGCCGCGCGCACGCTCGACGCCGAGGCCGTCTACGAGCTCCTCCGTCAATCCGGCGGAAGTCAAGCGGGCTGAAGGCGAGTCTCAGCGGAGCTCGGTCGCGATCTTGCCGCGCTCGCGCTCGAGCCGGGCGGCGCGCTCGCGCTCCTCGTCGAGCAGCTTCTCGAGGCGGCCCTTGGACGCTTCGAGCGCCTCGCTCTTGGTCTTGAGCGAGGCCGCGAGCTCGCTCGCGCTCTCCGCGGCGGCGCGAGCGCGGCGTGACTCCTCTTCGGTCTTCTGCAGCGAAATCTTGAGCTCGTCGTTGACGAGGCGAAGGTCTTCCTTGCCTCGCAGCACGGCGGCTTCCGCCCGCGATTTCGCGGCCTGTTCGCGCTCCACCACCTCGAGCTGCGCCTTCACTTCCGACTCGGCGTTGCGCGCGCGCTCCGCTTCGCGCTCCGCGACGCCCGCCTGCTCGACGGCGTTGCGCTCGGCGTGGCGCACCTGGACGAGCGCGACCGCGCCGCCCGCGATCACCAGCGAGAGCGCCGCGATCGTCCCGAACACCGCCGTCTGCCGCAGCCGCCGCCCGCGCGTCGCGAGCCGCACCACGGCGTCGAGGTACTCCTGCTCCTTCTGAGGGAGAGCGTCGTTGCGCCGCGCGCGCCAGCGCCGGGCATCCTCCATCGCCTCGCCTCGCCAGAGCAGTCCCGCCGGCCGCCCGCGCGCGTCCCAGAGCCGGGCCGTCGTGCGCAGCTGTTCGCGGAAGGCGCCGTCGTCGCGCCCCTCGTCGATCCAGCGACGCAAGAGGGGCCAGCCCGTGATCAGCGACTCGTGGACGAGCTCGATCGTAGCGTCGTCCTCCTGGCCGCGACCTTGAACCACGAGCAGCCGCGCCTGCACCAACTGGTCGACCAGCCCGCGCACGAGCTTCGGATCCGTCGCGAGCTCGGTCGCCTCCGAGAGCTCGATCACGGCCCGCGTCCCGTCCGGCGTGATCAGCCGCTGAAAGAGCGTGCGCGCGAGGCGCTGCAGCGGCACCGAAAGCGCGTTCACCACCTGGTCGGCGTGCTGCGCGAGCACTCCGGAGACGCCGCCCATGCTGCGGTACGCGGCGAGCGGCAGCATGCGGCGGCGGGAATCGCGCGCTTCCCACAGCTTCGAGCCTGCGAACTGCAGGAGCGGCAGCGCGCCGGGCGTCGTCGCGAGCGCGTCCACCATCTCGCCCACCATCTCCTCGTTCTCGAACGCGTAGCCGAGCTGTTCGACCGGGGCCACCAGCGCTTCGCGAAGGCCTTCCTGGGTGAGCGGCTGCAGGAACACCAGGCCGCGCGTGACCTCGTCGGCGAAGCGCTTGTCCTCACCGATGCGATCGAGGAAGTCGGAGCGGAGCGAGAGCAGCACGCGCAGCGGCGCCGCAGCGTCGTCGGCCACGCCCGAGAGACAGGCGAGGAACGCGGCGCGCTCGGCGCGGTCGGGCACGAGCGTGTAGAGCTCTTCGAACTGGTCCACGAAGAGCAGGATGCGCTCGTTGCGCTCGGCGGCTCGCGAGCGCAGGAGCGCGCCGAGGTAGCCCGGCTCCTGATGCAGGCGGAGAACCAGGCTCTCGTGCTCGAAGAGCTTCTCGCTCATCGCCGAGGTGGTGCTGGTGAGGCTCTGCAGGATGGTCGCGACCGACTGCAGCGGCTGCCGGCCCGGGCGCAGCACGAAGGCCTCCCAGCGCTCGCCGGACGCCTTGAGCGCCGGGATCACGCCGGCGCGAGCGAACGAGGACTTGCCGACGCCCGACGGCCCGATCACGGCGGCGAGCGAGGTCTCCCGGAGGCGCGTCGTGACCCGCAGGATGTCGCGCGTCCGGCCGAAGTAGTGGTCCGCCTCGCTCTCCTGGAACGCCGAGAGCCCGGGGTAGGGCCCCTCGTCGTCGGCGAGCTTGCGCTGCGCGCGGGACGGCAAGAGCGCTTCGAGCTCCTGCACGATCTCGTCCGCGTTCTGGATGCGGCGCTCCGCGCGCTTCTCGAGACAGCGTTCGACGAGCTGGGTCAGGCGGAAGGGCACGCTGGCGATGGCGCTCAGGCTCGGCATCGGCTGATCGAGCGTCCTGGCGTTCTTCAAGAGCTCGCGCGTGGTCATGGGCTGGATCGGGTGATGACCGGCCAGCGTCTCGAACAGCATCACGCCGAGCGCCCAGAGGTCGGAGCGCTGATCGACGCCGACGTTGGCGAACTGCTCGGGCGACATGTACGGCGGTGTTCCGGCGTGGTCGCTGACGATCGCCGTATTGCCGTCGAGATCGTCGTCGTCTTCGTCCGTCTCCGCGGGCGGGTGGTAGCTCGGACGGATCGAGCTCGAGGCGCTCTGCTCGTCGCGCAGCGCGGCGATCCCGAAATCGAGCACCTTGATGGTGCCGCCGCTCGTCAGGAAGATGTTCTCCGGTTTCAGGTCGCGGTGGACGATGTTCACCGCGTGGGCGCGCGCGAGCGCTCGCGCGACCGGCAGCATCAGCTCCACGACGCGGCGCGGCGAGAGCTGTCGCCCGTTGATCGTCTCGCGCAGGCTCCTGCCCTCGAGATACTCGAGGACGAGGTAAGGCACGCCTCCGTGCTCGTCGACCTCGTGGACGATGACGATGTTCTCGTGCTGGCAGGCGGCGGTGGCGCGCGCCTCGCGCAGGAAGTTTTCGGAGAGCTCGACCGAGCCTCCGATCAGGAACTTGATGGCGACGCGCCTGCCGAGCCGGGTATCGCGGGCGAGATAGACGACGCCCATGCCCCCCCGCCCGAGCTCACGGATGAGCTCGTAGTGCCCGACGGACAACCCGGGCCTCAGCTGGAAGTCGAGAGCGACGGCCACCATCCCTGGACGGCTCGAATGGCGATTCTCTGAAGAATCGCTCGAATCCCGGCCGAGCGGTGCGGCTTTCGGTCGGGGTGGAACGGGCGCACGAAGAGCGGTCAATCTTCCCTGCTTGGTGAGTGGTACGACCCGTGCCCGGTTCTCGAGAGCTCAGACGCTCGCTTTCCGCGGGACTTCGTGCGAAATGGTCGCCCGAAAGCGCACTTTCGCGCCCTTTGTCCTACACCGGGAGCGGGCCCCGTTCGGGTCTCACCGGGCGGAAGGAAGAACGCCCTGCTTTCTCGAGGATTTTGTGAGGTCTCGAGAAAGCTTGACACCACCCCGGCCCCGGCTACCCTCCCGGTCCCCCAAAACCCCCCATCCCTTACTGATGCCTACGATTCAGCAGCTCATTCGACACGGTCGGCACGCCATCGGTACTCGCACGGCGTCGCCCGCCTTGCGCGAGTGCCCGCAGAAGCGTGGCGTCTGCCTGCGCGTCTACACGGTGACTCCGAAGAAGCCGAACTCAGCGCTCCGCAAGGTGTGCCGCGTTCGTCTCACGAACAGCATGGAAGTCATCACCTACATCCCGGGTGAGGGTCACAACCTGCAGGAGCACAGCGTGGTCCTGATCCGCGGCGGCCGCGTGAAGGATCTGCCGGGCGTCCGCTACCACGTCGTTCGCGGCACCCTCGACGCCTCCGGCGCCGTCGGGCCGAGCAGCACCAACAAGGCCAACCGCAATCGCAGCCGTTCCAAGTACGGCGTCAAGCGGCCCAAGCAGTAAGTAGGAAGAGGAAATCGCGATGCCCCGCCGCCGTGACGTACCCAAGCGCAAGATCATCCCGGACCCGAAGTACAAGGACAAGCTCGTGGCGAAGTTCACGAACACCCTGATGCTCGGCGGGAAGAAGTCGGTCGCCGAAGGCATCATCTACGGAGCCTTCGAGGTGATCCAGGCGCGCCACAAGGAGGACCCGCTCGAGGTCTTCCGCAAGGCCCTCGACAACGTGAAGCCGAAGCTCGAGGTGAAGAGCCGCCGCGTCGGCGGCGCCACCTACCAGGTGCCGGTCGAAGTGCGGCCCGAGCGGCGTGTCGCTCTCGGCATGCGCTGGCTGGTCCTCTACTCCCGCGATCGCGGTGAGAAGACCATGCGCGAGCGCCTCGCGGCCGAGCTGGTCGACGCGTCCCAGCTCCGCGGCAACGCCGTGAAGAAGAAGGACGACACGCACAAGATGGCCGAGGCCAACAAGGCCTTCGCGCACTACCGCTGGTGAGCGCGGGCGCCGGGCCCGTCGGAACCCCAGAAGGAAACGACCTTACGGCATGACGACGACGACATACTGACGGGTTGCGAGAAGGAGCTCCGCACAGGGCTCCCCGCTCGATTCGAGCGGCAACGCGCACCCCGATCCCCTTCCGGAACGGAAGCTCCCCGATGGCGGGAGCGGAGGCCCGGAGGGGGTTTCGTCTATCAGCGACCCGCCCCGCGATTCTTCGAGCGACTTCCCCGAAACACCTTCCGCAACCATGGCCCGCGACTTCCCCCTCGAGCGCACCCGCAACATCGGGATCATGGCGCACATCGACGCCGGGAAGACCACGTGTACCGAGCGCATCCTCTATTACACGGGCGTCAGTCACAAGATCGGCGAGGTGCACGAGGGCACCGCGACGATGGACTGGATGGAGCAGGAGCAGGAGCGCGGCATCACGATCACGAGCGCCGCGACGAACTGCTTCTGGACTCCCGAATTCGGTCCTGACGAGCCGAAGAAGAACCGCATCAACATCATCGACACGCCGGGGCACGTGGACTTCACGATCGAGGTCGAGCGCAGCCTGCGCGTGCTCGACGGGGCGGTGGGCGTGTTCGACGGCGGCAACGGCGTCGAGCCGCAGAGCGAGACGGTCTGGCGCCAGGCCGATCGCTACAACGTCCCGCGCATCGCGTTCGTCAACAAGATGGACAAGATCGGCGCCGACTTCCAGATGAACCTGGACTCGATGCGCGAGCGCCTGGGCGTGAACCCGGTGGCCGTGCAGTGGCCGGTCGGGCAGGAGGATCAGCACCGCGGCGTGGTCGACCTGATCCGCATGCAGGCGGCGATTTTCGACGACGACACGCTGGGCGCGAAATACACCTGGGTGGAGGTCCCGGAAGACCTGCGCGCCCAGTGCGAGGAGCTTCGCGAGAAGCTGATCGAGGCGTGCTCCGACGTCGACGACGCCATCATGGAGAAGTTTCTCGCGGGCGACACCGCCAAGGTGACGAACGCCGAGATCTACGCGGCCATCCGCAAGGCGACCTGCAGCTTCAAGTTCGTGCCCGTGCTGTGCGGCTCCGCGTTCAAGAACAAGGGCGTGCAGATGCTGCTCGACGCGGTGGTGAATTTCCTGCCGTCGCCGCTCGACATCCCGCCGGTCACGGGCACGTTGCCGGACGACAGCGCGAAGAGCGTCGAGCGCAAGGCGGACGACGCCGCGCCGTTCGCGGCGCTCGCCTTCAAGATCGCGAACGATCCGTTCGTCGGTAATCTCACCTTCTTCCGCGTGTACTCGGGCAACGTCACGAGCGGGACGAGCGTCTTGAACTCGACGCGCGGCAAGCGCGAGCGCTTCGGCCGCATCCTGCGCATGCACGCGAACAAGCGCGAGGAATTGAAGGAGTGCTACGCGGGCAACATCTACGCCGCCGTGGGCCTCCGCGACACGCGCACCGGCGACACGCTCTGCGACGAGAAGGCGCCGATCGTGCTCCTGCGCATGACCTTTCCCGACCCGGTGATCTCGATCGCGATCGAGCCGCGCACCCAGGCCGACCTCGACAAGCTCGGCATCAGCCTGCAGAAGCTCGCGCACGAAGATCCCTCGTTCCGCACGTTCACGAACGAAGAGACCGGCCAGACCATCATCGCCGGCATGGGCGAGCTTCACCTCGAAATCATCGTCGACCGCCTGAAGCGCGAGTTCAAGGTCGAGGCCAACGTCGGCAAGCCCGAGGTCGCCTACCGCGAAGCGATCGCGAAGAAGGTCGAAGCCGAAGGCAAGTTCATCCGCCAGACCGGCGGTCACGGCCAGTACGGCCACGTGAAGATCGAGGTCGAGCCCTTGCCGCGCGGCGGCGGCTTCGTCTTCGAGAACGGCATCATCGGCGGCATCATCCCGAAGGAGTTCATTCCTTCGATCGAGAAGGGCATCAAGGACGCGCTCTTCCGCGGCGTGCTCGCCGGGTACCCGATGACCGACGTGAAGGCGCGCCTCTTCGACGGCAGCTTCCACGAGGTGGACTCCTCGGGGCCCGCCTTCGAAATCGCGGCATCGATGGCTTTCCAGGACGCGGCCAAGCGCGCCGGGCTGCACCTGCTCGAGCCGGTCATGGCGGTCGAGGTGGTCACGCCCGAAGGCAACATGGGCGACGTGATCGGCGATTTGAACAGCCGCCGCGGGAAGATCCAGGGGATGGCTCAGCGCGGCAAGAACACGCAGGTCATCACGGCCGAGGTGCCCCTTTCCACGATGTTCGGGTACGCGACGGACCTCCGCAGCAAGACCCAGGGCCGCGCGACCTACACCATGCAGTTTTCGCAGTACGAGCCGTGTCCGACGTCAGTTCAAGATGAGGTCGTGGCGAGGATAAAGGGGCACTGACGGATGGAAAGCCGTTCGCTCAGAGCCTCCGACGTTTGCGCGCCCGCCGTGATTGAGATAGTAAGGCGCGCCTTTCAGAACCAAAAGTCCGAGAAACCTTAAGACAGTCCGCTCCAACCCCCCAGGAAGAACGAGGGAATACGATCATGGCCAAGGAGAAGTTCAACAGGACGAAGCCGCACGTGAACGTGGGAACGATCGGACACATCGACCACGGGAAGACCACGCTGACGGCGGCACT
>DASXWF010000844.1:0-4875 GCA_036503835.1 Polyangiaceae bacterium
GCGGAGTGGCCGGCGGCACCGGCTGTGGCTCGACCGGCGGTGGAACCGGCGGCACGGGTGGAACCGGCGGCACGGGCGGAACCGGCGGCACGGGCGGCTGCGCGGGCGGCGGCGGCGCCGGCATGTGCAGCGGTCAGATCAGCGCCACGATCTCGATGAACCACGGCCACACCCTGGACATCCCCCTCGCCGACATCTCGGCGGGCGTCACGAAGATCTACAACATGCGCGGCGCCTCGATGCACGATCACTTCATCGAGGTCACGGCCGAGGACTTCACCGCGCTGAAGAACGGCATGACCGTCAAGAAGATCGCCTGCAACATGGGAGATCACGAGGTCTGGTTAAGCTGCGTGGCCGTCACTGGAGCACCCGGCAATCCGATGTGCGCCATGGACGACATGTGCTCGGCGACGATGGACACGCTCTGCCCCGATCCCGCCTGATCGGTAACGACACGTTCGTCGGAAATCGAAGCGTGAGTCCGCGCCCGGCGCGGCTCACGCTTCGAATTTTTTAAGCGTGTGCCCGAGGTTGTCCCTGATGCGCTGGAGGTCGGCTGCGGGCACCGCCAGGCCCCGCGCCACGCGCGCGAGCACCGTTTCGAACGCTTCGCGCGCCGCCGGGTAGTCGCCGATCCAGAACGCGGCGACGCCGAGCTCGTCGAGCATGCGCCAGTCGTAGATGTCCTGCGAGACGAAGAGCGAGTCCTGCGTCTGCTCGATCTCGACCGCCGTCCTCGCGAATACGTACGCCTTGCCGTACTGCCCCTTCAGGCGGAAGTAGCGCGCGAGATCGTGCAGCGGCTCGATGCGGGACGGCCGCAGGTCGAACGCCTCGAGGAACTCGCGCACCACCGCCTCTTCGGGCTTTTCGAGCCGCAGCGTCATGCGCGCCGCTTCGAGCTGCGCGACGTAGCGCTCCTCGGCCCAGCCCTTCGACATCCGAGCGCGCTTCTTGTACTCGACGTAAGCGCGCTCCGGATGCCCGGCGTCGCGGTACGACTGCGCGAGGTAGAACTGGCTGCGGGGGTTGTCCGGGTTCTGCGACAGGTCGTCCTCGAGCAGCTGCGCGTCGCGCAGGTACTTCTGCTCGGGCGTCACGCCGCGTGACTTGGCGCCCTCGTGCTGATGGTAGATGATCCAGACGTCCTTGCGGACGGCGCGCTGCTGGGGCCCTTCGAGCGTGAGCAGGTAGTTGTGCACCGGCCCTTCCCAGCGGAAGCGCGAGCCCTTGACGTTGACCAGGTGGGGCACGCGGTAGCGCAGGTGCCCGTGGTGCTTCTCGAGGTCGTAGCTCACCCCGGGCTCGAGCTTCTCGTAAAACTTCGGATCGCCCACGGCGAGCTCCTCGTCGGCGTCGATGAAGAGCAGCCAGTCGGCCTTGCCCGCGGCGACGGCGAGCTCGAGCGCCTGCTGGCGGTTCACGCCGAAGTTCACCCACTCCCGTTCGTGAACCTCGCCCGGGATGCCGTAGCCGCCCATTTCGCGCTTGATGAGCTCGATCGTGTCGTCGGTCGACCCCGTGTCGACGATCACGTAGTAGTCGATGTAGTCCTTCAACGAGCGGAAGAGGCGCGGCAGCACCTCGGTCTCGTTCTTCACGATCATGCACAGGCAGATGTTCGTGCGCGGGCGCGTCCCGACCGGCGGGGGGCTCGGCTCGGCGGCGAGCGGGATCGCGAGCGCTTCGGCAAGAAAGCGCACGGCCAGATCTTTCCAGTAGGCGTTCCGGCAGGAAGCCCCCGGCGTGTTGTTCACGTCGACGACCACGAACTCGTTCTTCGCGGGCTGGATCACGTCGAGCTCCGCGTAGTCGAGCCGGAAAGCCGCGCGAAAGCTCTTCATCACCGCGTAGCGCGCGTCCCAGGCCTCGGGATCACGGCTGTAGCTGCAATCGATCGCGCGCCCCCTCCACTTGTAGCCGGAGCCGGCGAGGCGCTCGAGATCGCTCGCCATGCGCCGCTCGTCCCGCACGTAGTACGAGAGCGAGGTCCCGATCTTGACGAAGAATTCGTCCGCGCAGCGGTAGTTGACCGTCAGATCGTCGAAGAACACGTACCAGCGCTCGACCTGGTAGAGCCGCGCCACGTCGATGTCGTGGTAGCGGAGCAGCTGGTGCATGACGTAGCGGCTCTGCTCTTCCGCCGTCCGCTCGCTGCGCCAGGCCTCGAGCTCGGCCTGCGTCCGGATCTGGAACACCGTCTCCGGCTTGTTGTAGTTGTCGTCCTTCTTGATGACGCACGGAGCGCCCTTGGCTTCGAGCTTGAAGCTCGAGGCGCGCGCGACGTCGGTCTTGGCGATGCTCTCGACCGCGTTCAGCAAGCTGCCGCCCGGCGCGAGCAACTCCGAGCGCAGGACCGCGAAGAAATCCTCGCCGACGACGCCGCCGTGATCGAGGACCAGGTGGCACACGATCGAGTCGTACTTCTCCGCGACGGCGATCCCCTGGAGCTCCGCGCCCCCGTAAACCGGAAGGCCGCTCGGCACGGCCAGCGAGTCGCTCGAAAGGAGCTGACGCTTGCCGAGACCCCTCGCCACTTCGTCGGCGTGAGCCAGGAGATTGCCGAACGCATACTTGCGAAACGGCTTGCGCTCCACGACCCGCACCGGGTCCCCGGCGCCCACCATGTTGTGGACGACGAGCATGCGATGGGGTCGGTTCCCGGTCATGTCGTTGAAGTGCCCGCGGGCACTTCTTCCTCGCGCTGATGCCGCCGGCTCAGTTGCCGCCGATGATGGCAGGTCGCGACTGGCCGTTCACCTCGAACGTGATACCGGTCATCTGGACGCTGCCCTGCGTGTTGTCGTCGATCTCGCTGCCGACTTCCAGCCGCGAGATCCAGAACTCGGTCGAGTACTGGCGCGAGCTCACGAGGTAGTCGATGAACGGCTTCACGTCGAGCGTGCCGTTGAACTGCTTCTGCGGGCCGTCGTCGACGCGGTACTGGAAGTACTTCCATTGCCCGTCCGCCCATTGATCGTCCTGCACGTAGAGCGTGTACGACCTGCCGCCGGACTGGACCTTGCTGCCGGCGCCCGTCCCCATCGGCCCCATGCCGTTCGGCGGCGAGGGCCAGCGGCCGTTCTGCCAGCCCCAGAAGGTCATCACCTCGGCGTAAACGCCGGGATTCGGCTGCAGGGGGTCGCGCTCGCTGATCCAGAACTCGAAGGTGATGTTCCAGGAGCTCTCCTGCTGGAACGTGGCGTTGAGGTTCTGGATGGTCACGGTCGCGCTCTGCAAGTTCTTGATCTGAATCGGGAGCAACGTGGTCGAGGAGAAATCCGGCGACGTGGCGCGGGAATCACCGATGCCGAACGGATGAATGCCGAACTCGATCTGCGGAAAGTCCGGGCTCGAGTTCAGGTTCTGCGTGTCGCAGTTGCCGCGGTTGAAGTTCCAGCCGAAGCTCCGATCCTGGTTGACGAACACGCTCATCGGCGTGTTGCAGCCGAGCTCTTCCGAGCCCCAGTTGTTGTTCAGGATGCGGATCTCTCCGAGCCTCAAGTAGTCCTGAGGCGTCGAGGTCATCGTGCCGGGCGGCGCGTTCATCTTGCCCATCTGATCCACGTCCGGGCCCGTGCCGCCCGCACCGCTCGTGCCGGTGCCAGCCGTGCCGCTCGTGCCGGTCCCCGCGGTTCCGCTACCGCCGCCTCCGACGCTGCCGCCGCTCGCGCCCGCCGTGCTGCCGCCGCTGCCGGAGCTCGAGCCGCCTGCAGGTGAACCACCCGTACCCGCGGTCGCGCTGCCGCCGCTCGACGTTCCCGCGCCGCCGCTGCTCGCGCCGCCCGATCCGGCTACGCCGGTCCCGCCGGAACCCGCTGTGGGACCGGTCCCAGCTTTCGGAGCTCCGGAGCCCGCCGAGCTTCCGCTCGAGCCGGCCACGGTGCTGCCGCCGGAGCCTGCCGTGTCGTCGTCGTCGTCGCCGCCGGGCTTGCTGTCGCCGCTACAGTTGGCAAGCAGGATGAGAGAAGTGAGCGCGGGTGCAAAACGGAGGAGACTTCGCAGCATGGGTTCTCGCAGAGGTAAGGACCCTCACGGAGGAAAGCCGAGTAAGGCCGGAAGCGGCGCCTCCGAGGGGACGGTCAGTTTACCAGAGTTCGCAAACCTGACCGCTCCCGAAGAACGCCGCAACCTTTCTACTGACCTCGCAGGCTTACGCCCAGAGCGTAGTCTTCCCGCCACGGTAGCTCGCGGAACCCTCGGCCCGTGAGGGATCGCTCACGGACTACGGCCTGTGGAGCACCGTCGCCCAGCCGTTCTGCGGCATCGCGAAGCTGTACGTCTTGCCGCCCATCGCCACGCTGTAGCTCGGGTTCGCCGCGCCGCTGTTGAACATGACGGCCACCATCGTCCCGTCCGGGTTCTTGAAGGCGAGCGCGTCCCCGCCGGTCGTGCCGAGCACCTTCGCGCCCGGAAGCACGTACTGCGAGATGTGCCGGAACACGTGGTACGTCGGGGTCGGCGTCACGGTCATGTTGTCTGCGACGAGCAGCGCGTTCTGCGCCCAGTGGCGCGTCGTATCGTTGCCCAGGCCGACCCGGTCGAGGACCATGTTCCAGGCGTTGTAGGCCGTGACCTTGCCGCGGGCGATCGCGCCCTTGAGGTAGCCCCAGCTCTCGACGGCGTAGGCTTGATCGTTCGGCGCCGTCATCACGTACGCGGGGTACCCCTCGGGGTTCCAAGGATAGTTGCCGCACTTGTGCTCGGTTGCCCAGATCGGGAGGCCGCCGAAGGTCTGGCCGTTGTCCATCACCCTGCCGAGCACGCCCCACTGCACGCCGGCCACCGAGAGGAAGGCCTTCGCCGCAGAGTCGGCCAACACGGCCGTCGCGATGTCGATGTCGTTCTTCGAGCAGTCGCCGGCGTTCGAGA
>DASXWF010000845.1:0-2345 GCA_036503835.1 Polyangiaceae bacterium
GCCGTGGCTGGTGACGAGGACGTATTCGAAGAAGCGCGGGACGCCGCGCGGGGGCTCGCGGCGGTGGACGAAGTCGATGACGTATTGGTCGGGGTAGCGGCCCCAGCCGATGTCGGGGCCGCGGTAGTCGAAGGCCGCGGCGTAGTAGCGCTGGTCGAAGTGGAGGAATTCGCCCTGGGGGTTGGCGCGCGTGGTGCCCGGCTGGACGAGGACGGTGTGGTAGCCGGCGCGGTCGAAGAAGTCGGAGAGGGTGGGCGGTTGCGCGGCGGTCAGGAGGTCGTAGCCGAGTTGGTCGGTGACTTTTACGCCAGCGGCAAAGGTGGCGTGGGCTAGCCATGAGCCGCCGCCGGCAGTGGGGGATTCGAGGACGGACGAAGCAATGGCGAAGCCGCGCGCGCCGAGGTCGCGCTCGATCGTTTGGTAGAGGGGGAGGGCTCGGGCGGCTTTCGCGGGGTCGCGGTAGGTGGTTTCGCCGTAGGATTCGACGAAGAAGAGGTAGACGTCGGAGCCGGTGAGTTTCTGGAGGTCGTCGGGCGCGGCCGCGAGCGCGGCGCGAGTCGCGGCGATCCGGGCCTGGAGCTCGGCTCGGGTTTTCGGGAGTTGGAGGAGGATGCCGGCTTCTTTTCCGAGGCGGGCAACGCCGCTCGCGGCGAAGGCGCCGACGTAGAGGGGATCTTTGCGGACCCGTTCCCAGACGGCGAAGGAGAGGGCGCCGGAGCAGAGCAGGGCGACGCCGAGCGCGCGGGCCGGTGCGGGGCGAGCGAGGTAGTGCTCGATGTAACGAAGGGCGCGATGGGTGCCGTAGCCGATCGCTACCAGCGCCAAGGGCAGGAGGACGGCGCCGATCACGACGACGGCCGGTGAGACGGTCCGGTGCAGGAGGCGCGCGAGCTCGGGGACGAGGACCGAATCGAGGTGGAGGTGGAATTGTCGCCGCAAGAAGCGGGTGGTCACGCCGTCGGCGCTGCGAAAGAGGCGGACGAGGAGGAAGGTCGCGACGAGGGCGACGTGCGCGGCGCGCGGGACGCTGCGGCGGAAGCGGCCGAATAATGTATATACAAAAAAGAGGACCGCGAGGTCGATGGAGGGGAGCGCGAAGTAGAAGGCCGGGACGCCCGTCGGGTAGCGGACGTTCACGACGGCGCTCAGAAAGAGTGACGCCGCGAGGAAGAGGAGGACGGGACGCGCTCGCTCGACCCACGTCGCGAGGCTCCGGCCGCTTGCCGGGGCGGTGGACCAGTTGGCTGCTCTCTCGTCCACGCTGCCTCGGTGTGGCTCAGCCCGGGTTGCTCTCGCCCCCCGCGCCCCCCGCGCCTCCCGCGTCCCCTGCGCCCCCTGCGCCTCCCGCACCCGCCTCGCCGTCAGGACCGGCGCCGTCGTCGGGGCTGCAGTCCTCGAGCTGGAGCTCCACGAACTGCGAGACCGGAGAAACGCAGAAGCCGGTCGTCCTGTCGCACTGGATGAACGGTACGCGCTCGTTGGGTTCTTTGGTGATCATCAGCGTCGCGCGAAGCTCGCGGTAGCCGGCGAGCGTGCTGGGATCTGCCGCCGTCAGATCCAGCAGGGCCGAGCTCACTGCGCTCTCGGCGCGGGCGATCGGATACGGAGTGTTGGAGTAGAGCTCGACCAGGAGGTAGCCACACCCGAGGGCTCCGCCGCAGGAGAACGGCGGGCGAAAGGTCCAGCCGCTGGTGGTGACTTCGACGCCGAGCTTCCGATCGCAGCCGAGGACCACGACGGGGGTGGAGGGAGGAGGAGGCGGTTCCGGCGCACCGCCGGCGCCTTCGATCGGTGCTTCGGCTGGGTCGGGGGGCGGGCAGACGCCACCGAGCGGCAGTTCTTCGTTGTTGCGGGGCTTCAGCGCCGAGAAGGCGAGGCACACGGGGCCGGCCGTGGTCGGGCCCTCATCGGCGGTGTCGTCTCCACAGGCGAAGACGACCAGGCCCAGGAACAAAAGCGGTAAGCCACGTCTCACGCGCGAGGTCGTATCACGACCCCAGCGCCAGCGTCACGCCCGGCGCCGCGTCACTGTGGGCGGCAGATCCTCGCGTCGAATTTGCCGCGGGCGCTCGCCGCCGGCCGCGTCGCGTCCCCCGAGAATTCGAACGCCAGGATGCCGCGCACGCGCCCGGTCGGTCCGAGGTCGACCTCGGTGAGCTCGAGCGCGCCACCCGCCGGGAAGACGTAGCCGCGTCCGGCGTGGCGAGCCACGGTCAGGGCGCTCGGCCGGGTGACCGCGCCGGCGTCGGGCCCGACGACATCGGCAGCTCCCGCTGGAATCGAACCGGGTTTGGGCGTGTCGGCCGTGGGGAGCGTGACGGTGACGACGAGGAGTACGTCGTCCG
>DASXWF010000846.1:0-3122 GCA_036503835.1 Polyangiaceae bacterium
GCGCGCTCACGTCACAATCGACCGTCAACTGGTCGAGGAAGAGGTTCCGGTCTTGGGGCGGGGCGTAGTAGTCGTTGTCGAACGCCAGCTGGATCTGACGGTTTCCCGGCGGCTGCGTGAAGGTGAAAGTGTAGGGAGCGAAGCTCGCGCTGGTCACGTTCGCGGTTCCGATTGCCTCGCCGCCCACACGAAGAACCAGACGCGGCGCGACACCGTTCGCCGTCTGACCGCGGGCCCTGACCACTACGCGCGCCTTGCCGGCAGAAAAATCGTGAAGCGTCGACACGTTGCCGTTCGAGTACAGAGCCCAGCCGCTCGACACCGCGCCACCCGTCGAATGCTCGATGGCCTCCGCCTCGTAGGTCCTGACGTTGCACGCGATGGGACAGGCGACACAGGAGCCACCGCAGTCGACGCCGGTTTCGCTCCCGTTCTCGACGCCGTCTTCGCAGCTCGGCTCGTCGGAGCCCGGAAGCACGACCGGCCGCGGCACGCTCGTCGCGGTCCCCGCGAGCGGGTGCGGCACCATCTCCCCGCTGAAGCGAATGCCGCCGATCGAAACCTGACGCTTCTCCGCCGTGGGGGTGTTCACGGCCAGGTGAAACTTCACGCTCGCTCGAGCGAGCATCGCTTCCTCGAGGTACGACGGGACATCGAACGTCAATACGTGCGTCTCGTCTCGGCTGAGCCCTGCGAGCTCGACCTGGTCGATGAACTGGTGAACGAGATCGATGCCGTCGGCGTTCTTGACCGTGGCATAGAGTTGGATCGCGCCCTGCCATTCCCACGGCGGAGGGACGGTGGGCGGGTCGTCCGAGTACAGCGGGCATGGAAACTCGTCGCATTCGGTAAGGTAGGCGTCGATTGAGACCCGATTGCCGACCTCTTCGAACTGCCAAGCATCGACGAGCCCGGTGGCGAACTCGCGATAGCCCGAGCTGTCGATGCCGAGAACGTAGTCGTCGAAGGCCCAAGACGACACACCGCCGTACACGGTTCGCGTAGGACGTTGCCCGTACACCGGCAGACGTTGGATGACCGTGCCGGCCCAGTCGGGCGGGATCGGCCCGGGCGTGGGCCGAAGAGCGCCGACGAAGTTCCGGCCGAAAATCTGCTGGAGATCGCGCAGCATCGCGTCGGTCGTGTTCCAGGAGCGGTCGCGAAAGTCTTCGGGAAGCCGGGGCGGCGGCGGTTCTTCGGGCGCGCTCGCGGCCGCGAGGTTTTCCAGGATCGCGTCCGCGATACGGTACCCGATGGCCACGTGCCCTTCCTTGTTCGGATGGAGCGTGCCGCGCCTGTCGCCCTGAATCGATAGCGACTCCAGGTAGTAGCGGAACCACGGCTCGCTGGAGCAGTAGCCGTGAGTTCGAAAGTCGCGCGCGATGCCGTCGACGAAATGAAAGCCGTGACGATCCGCGGCGGTCTCGAGCGTTTCATTCAATGGTTGGAACAGGACCTCGTCGATCTCCTCGAGATCGTCGCCCGCGATTTCAGCGTCGACCAGAGGCAAGGGCACGTGGTCCGCCGGAATCACGAGGCTCGTGAAGTAGAGTGCGTCGCAATAGTCGCCGTCGTCGTCGCGAGAAGGATCGCCGTACTCGGTAACGAACACGCGATCGCTCGAGATCAGGTACCGATCCAGCATTTCCGCGAACTCGTCGTAGGCGTCCAAGAGTTTGTCGGGCGCACGCTCGACTTGATCGCGAAGAGTGCCGACGAAATCCGCCTCTTCGTCCAGGCAGTCCAGCAGCGGATTCGCACAGGCCTCGGCGACGGGCCCGAACAGCATGTCGTTGCCGCCCGCCGAGACCAGCAGCGCGTCCGGCTGGCGGATCGCGCTCGCGTACGTGTCGTAGCGGAGCGGGCCGCCGCCCGGAACGACGGTGCGACAACTCTCCGTCGTCCCCTTGCAGAGCACCCAGGCGAGAAGCTCGAGCTGATCGACGGGGACGATCGGTTCGAAGTCCTCGGGCGGCGGCGGATGGTCGGCGTCTTCGTCGTATTGACCCTCGCCGGTGACGTCGAGACCGAGCATGAGCGTCGCTCCACTGCACGCCACCGAGAGGAACGTCACGGACGAATGCGGATCGTTGCGTTCGATCATTTCCGCGGCCCGCGCCGGTCCGGACCAGCGGGACCGGTGACAGGAAAGATCCGTCCAGCCTGCGGACGTGACGACTTCGCCGTCACCGTTGCGGACTATTTCCCGGTCCGGGTTCCCTTCACCGGAAGCCACCGAGTCACCGAGGGACGCGATGACCAGGTGTTTCGGCCGGACGCTGGTGAAGGTCGAGGCCGTGGTGCCCCGCCCGAGATCTTCGACGACGAGCTGAAACGAGTATTCCGCCTCTTCCAGATTCAAGCGAAGCTCGCAGTCCCGCCCCTGCTTCTGGGCCAGCTCGACGTTTCCGCCGTCCTGATCGACGGCGTACCAGGTGTAGAGGAGGTTCGCGTAGGACCCGCCCGTGTCGATGGGTCCCGAGAACCCGTCCTCGCCTTCGACGCCGCCGGGCAGGCCGTCGGCGTCCGTGGAGTTGCAGGCGCTCAGGATCACCTCGAACTCCGTCTCGTGGACGTACCGCCGCGCTCGCTTGACCTGGAAGGTGATGTCGTAGGGAGCACCTTCGTCGCCCCATTCGTCTTCGGACACGAGGATCCTCGGCTGCGGCAGGGGCTCGGCCTCGGCGGCGGGTTGCAGCACGAAGCGCGGCGTCATCCTCCAGCTCATGCTGGCAGCCGGTGCCTCGAGGTCCTGAGCCAGCTCGGCGCGGCCAACGCTCTCGACGCTGCTCGCGGATGTGCACCCATTCGAGACCAGGGGGGCGAGGAGCGCGATGCACACGCTTCCCCTTTTTTGTAGGGAGGACGGTCGCCTGGTCCGAGATTGATCGTTCCCGTGCCTGGCCGTGCGGATGGTAGACATGCTGTTGGGCACGGCCCCCAGCAATCCTCGTGCCACGGGCTGCGGTGCGCGGAGCCACGAGATCAGCCGTGAAGTGCGGCTCTCGCAAACGGGGAACCGCCGCCCGGCAACTCGAGCAACTCGAGCAACTCGAGCAACTCGAGCAACTCGAGCAACTCGAGCAACTCGAGCAAGAGATGCAGCCCGGTCAGCTCGACTT
>DASXWF010000847.1:0-6044 GCA_036503835.1 Polyangiaceae bacterium
TCGCCGACCGCGCGCGTGACCACGCCGAACACCGCGAACGGGATCAGGCGGATCACCCAGCCGAGCGCGACCTCGGTCACGGAAAGCAACGTCGTGACCGCGTCCTCCACCGGGCGGAAGGTCGCCCGCCCCTCCGCCAGATCGCGGCGCTTCACGTGGCGCAGGCCGAGGCCGAACAGCAGCGCCAGCCCTACGATCGAAAGCACGAGGTTCTCGGCGAACGGCTCGACGAAGCTCGACGGCACGAAGCTCTTCAGCGTCGCCAGCAGATCGATCTTCTTGTCGGCGTAGGCCGCGGCCGCTTCGCGAGCGCCCGGTGTGAACCCGGCGAGCGAACGTCCGGGGCGGAGCAGGTTCGAGATCAGAAGGCCGATGCCGAGCGCGATCGAAGCGTTGAGCGTCGCCCAGAACAGCAGCCGCAACGCCGAGCGGCCGCGCACTTCGGTCGTGAGGATGGCGTGCACGATCGCGAAGAAGAGCAGCGGCGTCGCGGCGGCCTTGATCAGCTGAATCACGAGCTTGCCGAGCTCGCCGAGCGGCAGCGCCGATTTTCCGAGCAGCGGCCCGAGCACGAGCCCGACGCCGATCGCCAACACGATTTGAACGTGCAGCGGGAAGCGCCGCCCCGCGCGCGGACTTTTCAAATGCCGGCGCCCGGCCCGACCTTGCGCACCCCGGTGTGGAGCCCGCACTCGCGCTTGGTTGCCTCTTCCCACCACCAGCGCCCGGCGCGCTCGTGCTCCCCCGGGCGAATTTCACGCGTGCACGGCTCGCAGCCGATCGAGATGAAGCCGCGCACGTGGAGGTCGTTCGTGGGCGCGCCCTGTTCCCGCAGGTACTGCCAGGTCTGCGCGAGGCTCCAGTGCGCGAGCGGGTTCGACTTCAAGAGCGGCCCCTCGGCGTCGGCGTGCCCGCGGTCGAGCTCGAAGCGCTCGAGCAGCGAGCGCGTCGGACTCTGATCGCGCCGCTGGCCGCTGATCCAGGCGCGGCGTCCGCCGAGCGCGCGTCCGAGCGGCTCGACCTTGCGGATCCCGCAGCACTCGCCGTGTCCGTCCGCGTAGAAGCTGTAGAGCCCCTTCTTGCGCACGAGCGCCTCCACCGCGACGCGCTCGGGAAATACGAGATCGATCGCGATCCCGTAGTGCGTGCGTACCTTCTCGAGGAAGCGATACGTCTCGGGGTGCAGGCGTCCGGTGTCGAGCGTGAAAACCGAGAAGCGCTCGCCGCTCTTCGCCGCCATGTCGATGACCGCGACGTCCTCGGCCCCGCTGAACGCGATGGTCGCGTTCTCGCCGTAGCGCTGCAGCGTGTACTTGATGACCGCCTCCGGGTCCGCCTCGGCGAAGCGGCCGTTCAGCGAATCCACGAGCGCTTCGTCGGCCGGGGACGCGTCGTTCTCGCTCTCGCGCGCGCTGCTGCGGGCAGGCGCCAGGCGCTCGCGCACGAGCTCGATCACGCTTTGGTACACGCGCTCCCCCTCCGCATCCTTCACGATGAAGAACGGCGCGAGCTCCACGCCGTGGCGCGCGGCAAGCTGCATCCCGACCGAGCTCGGATCGGCCTCGAGCGCCACGACGACTTCGTCGATGCGCTCCCAGAGGCCGCGCTGCCTCAGGTAGTCCTCGGCCTTCTGGCACTTGTCGCAGGGGCTCCCGTCCAGGAGCACCTTCTTGACCATCGTGATTCGCAAGGGGGCTGGCACTTTAGGGGGAGGGTTTTTAGCATGCACCGACCGGGATCCAGGCAGGCCGAGCTTTTCCGCTCGGCAAACCGGCCGGACGGGCTTGCAGGGGGCTCCGGAGTCCGCTAAGAAGCGCCGGCCTATGTCGAATCGCGCAGTCTGGAACGTCCGGCGCCGTCACGAGTGGCTGGCCACTCCGCTCAAGGGCAAGCGCCTCAAGCGCCGCAAGCGTGCGCGCATCGGGCTGCAGCAGGCCCTCGACCGCAAGAGCGGCAGCGAGCCGGCCGCACCCGCCGAAGGCTGAGTCGGTCCCCGCGTGGGGCGGCAACTTGGCCCGGCTACCGCGATGCTGGTAGCGGCGGAGGCGTGCGCCCGCTCCTTTCTGCGCTTGCAGCCTTTGGTGCCCTCGGCTGTCTGGACTACGGCAAGGTCGACGACGCCAAGGCGCCGGGCGACCTTCTCGGGATGTATGCGGTGAGCGGCGAGCTCGACGAGTCGAGCTGCGGCGAGGGAGCGCTCGGGGCAGGAAAAACCTGGGCTTTCGACGTGAAGCTCACCCGCTACCAGCGGGACCTTTACTGGTTGAACGGCCGCGAGGCGATCGTGGGCAGCATCGCGCAGGACGGCCGCTCCTTCACGTTCGAGAGCGGCATCGAGGTCGAAGTCTCGAAGGCCGAGCGGGGGCGCGCGGCTTGTCGCGTCGCGCGCGACGACGCCGCGGTCGGCGTGCTGAGCGACTCCGGAACCGACGTGGAGAGCTTCGAGGGGAAGCTCGAGTTCACCTACCGCGAGCTCGCCGACTCCGACTGCTCGAACTGGATCGGCACGCCGGGCGCGGTTTCGAAGCTCCCCTGCAGCATCAGCTACCGCATGGCCGCCGAGCGCCAAGACGAGCCTTCCAAGCGCTGACGCGTCCGGACCGCGGACCGGTCGCGGGCCATTTCTCCAAACACCGAATCCTCTTCCCGTCAGGAAGAAGGCGAAAGCACCGCGCGTTGCCTAGTCGGAAGAGCGTGCGCATGCTAAGCTCTGAACCAACGTGCAGCATGGAACCCTGGTTCCCGGGCTGGTCCGTGGAGAGAGTCCTCTCCAGTGTTGCATCAGGGTCGAATCCGCAAACTTGCGGTTTCCTTACGGAAGCGCCCCACAATGGCGGCCGCGATCGAGGCTTGGCCCGAACGCGGGCGCCCTCTCGCAATTGGGCCGTCGCTACGGGGTGTCGGGCTAATGCCCGAGGAGGTCATCGAACAATGAACAATGATTGTACCCCTTGCCCGGAGGTCAGCCCCTAGCTGAGCTGGAACCCGCGCGTCGATCGTGCGGGACACTAGTTCGCTCCCCTCCCCTCCGGGTGTGACGGGGTCACATGACGAGCCGGGTGGCCGAAAAGCCGCCCGGCTCGTTTTATTTTTGTTCGGGGGTGACGCCGGGGAGAAAGAAGCGACGGCGGGAGCTCGAGCGCTGCGCTTCCTGCTGGACTTTCGGCGAGTTCTGCTAGAAATCCCCGGGTCGCGTGGGGCGACCGCCTCGCTTCAGAGAACACGATGTACGAGCACATCAGCGCGCTTCAAGCTTCGGTCCATCACTGGGTCGGTCTCGCATCCGACTTCTTCCTCTACGAACACTGGGACGGTCCCTGGTTCGAGAAGGACTCCTGGGAGAAGCTCACCAAGGGCACGCGCATCTTCCTGTGCATGGCGGGCGCGCTCCTGCTCATCTACGAAGTTCGCGCGCGCAGGCTCAGGGAGAAGATCAAAGAGCGGACGCGCAAGCGCATCGCGTACGTGCTGACGGGGCTCGCGTTCTTCGTCTACTTCGACTTCTTCAACCCGAACGTCCGGTACGAAGAGTACTACCACCGGCACGAGTTCTATCACTACTACCTCGGCTCGAAGTACTCGCAGGAGCTCGGCTATCTGCGGCTCTACGAGTGCACGATGATCGCGGAGATCGAGGCCGGTCGCAAAGCGAACGTGCTCAAGCGCGAAGTGCGCGATCTCCGGGAGAATCTGATCAAGCCGGTCGAAGCCACGTACATCGTGAGCGACCCGGCCCAATGCACGAAGCACTTCTCGAAGCCACGCTGGGAAGAATTCAAACAAGACATAGAGTGGTTCCAGAAGTCCGCCGCGGGCAGTTACTGGGAAGGCATGCAGAAGGACCACGGGTACAACCCCCCGCCGGTCTGGACCATGACCGGGAAGCTATTCGGTAGCTTTGCGCCCGCAGGGGACACGTTCTTCAAGCTCCTCGCCTGCATCGACATCCTGTTCCACGTCGGCATCGTGCTGATGTTCGGCTGGGCTTTCGGCTGGCGCGCCATGGCCGTCGCCACGATATTCTGGGGCTGCAACGCGCCCGCGAACTTCTATTGGACGGGCGGCGCGTTCCTGCGCATGGATTGGATTTTCCTGCTGGTGGCCTCGCTCTGCCTGCTCAGGAAGCGACGCTTCTTCATGGCCGGGTTCGCGCTCACCTGGGCCATGCTCTTGCGTATTTTCCCGGGCCTGTTCATCGCGGGCGTCGTGATCATCATCGCGCTCCACGTGATCGACCAGATCCGCAGGGCGCGCGAGGGTAAGGGCCCGAAGAAGCTGCTCGAGTACATCCACCCCGACCACCGCCGCTTCATCGCGGGCTGCTGCGTCTCGGTGGGCGTGCTCATACCGGCCAGCATCATGGTTACGGGCGGCACGGAGGGGTACAAAGACTTCTACGAGCACACGCTGAAGACCCACCAGGGCACCCCGCTCACGAACACGATGGGCCTTCAGACCATGCTGGTCCACGACTGGAAGGGTCGGATGCGCTTCACGCGCGACGACAACATGGACGACCCGTTCCAGGGCTGGAAGCAGGGGCGGCTCGACCGCTTCCAGCAGATGAAGCCGGTCTTCATCGGCATCATCGCGTTCGTCTTCGCCTGGACGGTCTGGGCGCTCCGGCGCACCAAGCTGCTCTGGGTCGGCCTCGCGATCAGCACACCGCTCGTGATCTGCCTCACGAACGTGACTTGTTATTACTACTCGATGTGCATGGTGTCGTGCGCGCTCGTGATCGCGCGCCGGCAGATAGGCCCACCCATGCTGATCACGAGCGGCGTGAGTCAGATCCTGCTCTACGCGCCGAACGGCTACTACTGGGTCGACGATCGCTACACGGCCCAGTCGTGGCTGTTCTTCACGATGTCGATCATCCTCCTCTTCGTCTACTCGCGCCCCTTCAGCATGGAGCGACTGAAGCTCTGGTGGGCCCGCAAACCCGAGCCGAAGGACAAGTGGAAGATCTTCGTCTCGACCCCCCCCGCGAAGCCGACGCCGGCTGAGTAGGGTGCGTCGGGGCAAAGGACGGGCGTCCCGCGAGGCACGGGCGCCCTGCGCGAGCGGGTAGCCCGTCGCAGCCTGTGAAGTATCTATTTAGCCGCCAAGGCCGCCAAGAGCGCCAAGAGCGCCAGCGGATTTGGGGGGTTGGTGCCGCGAACTACGGCGTGATCTGAACCCCCAATCCCCTTGGCGGCCTTGGCGCTCTTGGCGGCCTTGGCGGCTAAGAAACCGCTACTGGTCACCCCAACGCCCCAAGCCCTCACGCGACGCAGCTACAAGCGAATGCGTGAGCGAAATGGTGGGCGGCCGCGGGCGGGAACTTTCACGCGGTAGAGGGTGCCGGCTTCGCCGGGTTCGCCGAGGCTCGCGGTGGTGACGTAGAGGTGGTCGAGGTCGGGGCCGCCGAAGGTCGCGGACGAGACGCGCGGGACCGGGATGGTGAGCTTGTCCCGCAGCTTGCCGTTGCGGTCGATCACGAGCACCGAGCCGCCGTCCCAGCGCGCCGTCCAGAGGTTGTCCTCGTTGTCGAGGGTCATGCCGTCCGGGATGCCCTCCTCCTCGGGCGCCTGGTAGACGCGCGCGGGGTTCGTGAGGGCGCCGCTCGCGCGGTCGTAGTCGAGGCGCTCGATGAAGCGGCGCGTGCTGCACGTCCAGAGGAACTGCTTGAGGTCGTGGCTGAAGCCCATGCCGTTCGCGCAGCCCGTGCCCTTCCAGAGACACGTCACCTTGGCGTCGCGATCGACGCGGTACACGCCCCCGCTCCCGAGGCTCTTGCCGATCGTGCCGGCGTAGACGCGCCCTTCGGGGTCGGCGATCACGTCGTTGAAGCGCGACATGTCCGGGTCGATGCCGTCGGCGATCACGCGGCGCCGCCCGTTCGGTTCGAGCACGGCAATGCGGTTGGCTTCGAACAGGAGCAGCGAGCCGTCCTCCTGGAAGGTGAAGCCGCCGATCACCGGGCCGCGGTAGAAACACTCGTGGACGAGCGTCGCGTGGTCGGCGCGGAACAGACGACCGCTGTCGATATCGACCCAGTAGAT
>DASXWF010000848.1:0-1874 GCA_036503835.1 Polyangiaceae bacterium
ACCTGGCGCAAATCGAGATCGACGAGGACGAGCCGCGCGTCCGCGCGACGCTGCGGACGGAGCACACGCTTCTGGAACAGGGGCTCGGGTGTCCCGCGCGTTCGGTCGACGCCGGCCGGAGTGCCGAGCCACGGCCGTGACAGCGCTTGCCAGCGCTGCTCCCCTGCGTCGCCGCGGGCGGCGCCGAAAATGCCGCGGATCGTCCGACCGGCGGCGTAGTAGGCGCGGCCCGCGCCCTGAACGAACGTCGAGCCGAGCTCCGAGCGCGCCAGATCGAGCAGGGCGACGCCGGCGGATTCGCCGGAGTGCCTGCGCTCGAGCAGGCGCACTTCGCGCGCGCCGGTGCCGAGCGTCCTCCGCTCGAGATCGTAGAGCACGTCGCGCGCGGGCTCGTCGATGGCAAGCTTCAGCGTTCGCGCGTCGAGCGTGACGCCGACGCGCGCCGCGGGCTTTTCGAGCAGCAGATCCGTGCGCGCGAGCGGAGTGAAGGTGCCCTGTTCACCCAGCGCGAACAGGCGTTCGACGAGCGAGCTCGAATGCCCCCCGTCGAGCCCGCCGAGCAACGTGACGGACCGCGCGCGCTGCTCCGACACCGTCACGAACGCCGCGTGGGTGCCGGAGCTCGTGAGCCCGCACTCGTCCGCCAGCGGCGTGTCGGTCAGCCGAACGACCCGGCGCACCGAGAGCGGCTGTCCGCCCGGCGTCAGGCGCACCCAGGCGCGGTAGAGGTCACGCGCTCCGCCGGGAGCCGCGGCCCCGAGGAAGAGCAGGCTGCGGCCGCGGGCGAGCTCGGCGAACACGCCTCGGCGCGGCTCCCACGCAATGTCGCCCGGCGCCGTGTGGACACCGGCCGCGTGCTCGAGCAGCTGCGCGAGTCCGGGCAGGTTCGCCACGGGCGGCGCCGTGGAGTAGAGCCCGGGGAGCGCCACGAGCAGCAGGGCAAGGGCGAATGCGTGCCGCCGCGCGCGGAAGTAGCGGCCGAGAGCGGGTGGCAGCGCGCGCATGGGTGAGTCGAGTACCCGGCCGCCCGCGCGGCTGCAAGACAGCCTGAACCTCAACCCCGTTGCGGTTTCCTGAACCAGAAAAGAACCGGAGACGACAGTCGGGGCAGGAAGCCGATTTCTGCGGCCTCCACAGCTGCAGGCCGCGGAAATCGGCGTTCCAGACGCTGGTCTCGGGTGTAAGGTCCGTTCCCAACTTCGTGCCGAAGAGCAACCTAGCCGCTCGACTTCTCACAGCCGGAATCGCCGCCCCGCTGCTGCTCGCGATCCTGTTTCTGGGTCCGGCATGGGGCTTTTCTTTGCTCGTGATCGCGGCGACGGCGCTCGCGGCGTTCGAGGTGCTCTCGATGACCCACCCGGACGACCTCGTGGCGCGCTGGCTCGGCGTCGCGGTTACCGTCGTTCCCGCGGCGGGTCTCGCGTTTGCCGGCGACGATCCCAGGGTCGTCGTCGGCGTGCTCGTGGTCGCGCCGATCTTCGGCATGCTGTTGCCGCTCGTGCGCCTCGGCGAAATCCCGACGGCGGGCCTGCGCATCATGGCGGGTGCGGCGGTGCCGATCTACGTGGGCGCGCCGCTCGGCTTGCTCGCGCGCATGCGCGAAGTGGGCGGCAGCGAGGGTGCGGGGCAAGTGCTGCTCGTGCTGATGCTGGCCTGGTTCGGCGACACGGGCGGGTACTTTTTCGGTCGCTTCCTCGGCAAGACCAAGCTCTACGAGGCGGTGAGCCCCAAGAAGACCCGCGCCGGACTGGTGGGCGCGATCGTCGGCGCCGTGGCGGGCGCGCTGATCGCGTCACAGTGGTACTTGCCGCGGCTGCCCGTCGTGCACGCCGTGGTGCTCGGCGTTCTGGGCGGCCTGTTCGGCCAGGCGGGCG
>DASXWF010000849.1:0-6499 GCA_036503835.1 Polyangiaceae bacterium
GAGCACGCCATGATCGGCGAGGCCTCGCGCGCCCTCTCCGAGCGCTCCACCGGGCCCCGCGCGCCGGTGTTCTCGAGCGCGGATTGCGCGCACTGCGGCTTGCCGGTCACGGGCGTTGCCGGGACGCCGGACGACGAGCCCCGCTTCTGCTGCAACGCGTGCAGCACGGCCTACGCCATCATCCACGACGCCGGTCTCGGGGCGTACTACCTCGAGCGAAGTCGAGCCGGGGCGTCCCTGACGGGCAATCGCGGGACCGGTCGTGGCTACACCGAGTACGACGACCCGCGCTTCCGCGAGCGCCATGTCCGTGCAGGCCCGAGTGGGGCCGCCATCGAGCTCTTCGTCGAGGGCATCCATTGCACGTCGTGCGTCTGGCTGCTCGAGCGCCTGCCCCGGCTCTTGCCCGGTGTCCGGAGTGCCCGCCTGGATGTCGGCCGCGGCGCCCTCGATGTCGAGTTCGATCCTGCACGCGTCCTGCCGAGCCGGATCGCCGGCACGCTGGACGGCCTCGGCTACCGCCCGCATCCGAGCTCGGCCGCCCAGCGCGCCGGTGACGAGCGGCGCGACCGCGCGCTCCTGATCCGCCTCGGCGTCGCCGGCGCGCTCGCCGGCAACGTGATGCTGATGGCCCTGGCGCTCTACAGCGGCGCGGCTCGGGAAGCCGAGTTCGCGCTGCTCTTTCGCTGGGGAAGCCTGCTGCTCTCGATCCCGGCGGTGTTCTGGGCGGGCGCGCCGTTTCTGCGCGGCGGGCTCGCGGCGCTCCGGACGCGCGCTCCGCACATGGATCTCCCGATCAGCATCGGCATCCTGACCGGGTTCGCGCGCAGCGCCTCCAACACGCTCACGGGAAGCGGTGAGGTCTACTTCGACACGATTGCCGTGCTGATCTTCTTGCTGCTCGTGGGGCGCTGGCTCCAGCACCGGCACGCTCGAGGGGCGACGCGCGTGCTCGATCTGATTGCCGCGCTCGCGCCCGGTACGGCACGGCGTGTGGACGGTGAACGGGTTCAGGAGGTTCCGTCGGACGCGCTCGAGGCGGATTGTCTGATCGAGGTGGCCGCCGAAGAGCGGGTTCCCGTGGACGGGATCGTCGTGTCCGGCGCATCTTCGGTGGATACCTCGTGGCTCACGGGCGAGTCCCTGCCCGAGGAAATCAGGCCCGGCCAGCGCGTCTACGCGGGAACGCGCAATCTTTCGGGTACGCTGCGGGTGCGCGTCGAGGTGGCCGGGGAGGCGACGAGGCTCGGACGCCTGATGCGGAGCGTGATCGACGCGCAGTCGAAACGGGCTCCCATCGTACGCCTCGCGGACCGAGTTTCCGGATACTTCGTCTTCGTCGTGCTGGCGCTCAGCGCGCTCACGTTCGTCCTGTGGTCGATCCTCGATCCAGCGCGCGCCGTGGACAACGCGGTGGCGCTCCTGGTCGTCACCTGTCCCTGCGCGCTCGGCATGGCGACGCCGCTCGCGGTGAGCGCTGCATTGCGGCGCGCGGCACGCGCCGGCATCTTCTTCAAGGGCGGGGAGTTCCTGGAAGCGCTCGCGCGCCCCGGGCTCTTCGCGTTCGACAAGACGGGAACGCTCACGGAAGGCAAGCTCGCGCTGGTCGCGTTCGCCGGAGACGCCTCGGTGAAGCCGCTGATCCTCGCGGCCGAGCGGCGCTCGCCACACCCGATCGGGCGCGCTCTGGTCGCGGCCCTGAACGATCAGCCCGAGCTCGCGGCCGAATCCGTGCGCGAAGAGGTGGGCAGAGGTGTCTCTGCCCTCGTGAGCGGACACCAGGTCAAGGTCGGGTCGGCCGAGTTCGTCTCCGGCGGCGCGGACGGCCAGGAATGCTGGTGGCGCCGCGAACTCGAGGCGCAGGCCGCGCTCGGACGGCCGAGCGTCGCTTGCTCCGTGGACGGCGAGGTCCGCGCGGTCGCGGCCTTCAGCGATCCGGTGAGAGAAGACGCGCTCGCGAGTCTCGAGGCGCTCCGCGCCCGCGGCTACGACGTGGCCATCCTCTCGGGCGATCGCGCGGGCGTCGTTCGCGGCGTCGCCGAGAGCCTCGGCCCGTTCGTGGCGGCGGAGGGCGCGTTGAGCCCGGAGCAGAAACTCGAGTTCGTAAAGCGGGCGCGATCGCGCGGTCCGGTCTTCATGGTCGGTGACGGAGTGAACGACGCCGCGGCCATGTCCGCGGCGGACGTGGCCCTGGCCGTGCACGGCGGTGCCGAAGCCAGCCTCGTCGCTGCGGACGCCTTCACGACGCTGCCCGGCGTGGGCAAGATCGTCGAAGCCGTGCTGGGCGCCCGGCGCACGCTCGCGGCCATCCGGCGCGGGATCGTGTTCTCGCTCGTCTACAACGTCGCCGGAGTCGTGCTGTGCATGGCCGGCTGGATTTCGCCGTTGTTCGCCGCCGTCCTGATGCCGCTCTCGTCGCTCACCGTCGTCACGAACGCGCTCCGGGCCCGCACCTTCGTCGCTCGCGAAACCCCGCGACCGGCGCGCTCCTCGCAAGAAAGTCCCCGATCATGACGGTTCTCTTCGTCGTTCTGCCCCTGGCCGTCGTTCTCTCGTGTCTCGCAGCCGCTGCGTTCGCCTGGGCGACGCAGCGAGGTCAATTCGACGACCTCGAGACGCCGGCCGTCCGCCTGCTCTGCGACGAGCTGCCCGAGAGCGAACAGGCTCGAAAAACCAACCCGCACGGAGGAACAGCATGACCCAAAAACACCCGACCATCGCCGATCGCATGACCCGCACCCCGCACCTCGTCGGGATGGAGCAATCCATGAAAGTCGCGCACGATCTGATGCGCGAGCATCACGTGCGCCACCTGCCGGTGCTCCACGGCGGCAAGCTCGTCGGCGTCGTTTCCCAGCGAGACCTCCACCTCGTCGAGTCCCTCGGCGACGTCGATCCCGAGCGCATCCGGGTCGAGGAAGCCATGAGCCAGGACGTCTACGCCGTTCCGCCCAAGACTCCGCTGAAGGAGGTCGTGACCGAAATGGCCGCGCGCAAGCTGGGCTCGGCCGTGGTCGTCGACGGCACCCAAGTGGTCGGCATCTTCACCACCATCGACGCCCTCGACGCGCTCGCCGAAGTGCTGGCGTAAGCGGCTTACAACGCGGCCCTCGCTGGCTTCGACGTGATGATTCCACTCGCGTGGGCGAAAAACCTCAGAACGAGTTCACGAGCGCCCGAGCAGCCGAGCTTTCGGTACATGCGGCTCAGGTGCGTGCGCACGCTCGCATACCGGCAACCGATCTCATTGCCCATCGCTTTCGGGTGCACGCCGCGCAAGAGCAGCACCAAGACCTCCGATTCACGCGGACTCAACCGGTGCTTCGCGACGAAGTCCCCGATCTTCCCAGCGAACGGTTGCGGCCGTTCGACTCCCTGCGCGTCGTCTTCCGTTGCCACCTGGAACCTCCAAACGGTATTGCCCCTCGCCCTGCGCTCCCCGCGTTGCGAGACCATGGACGCTAGCGCCGTCGCGGTTCACGCGCAATGCCGATGTTGATGAGATTCAGTGCCCCCCCCGAGTGTTACACCGTGTTACGTCATTCACGCCGCGTACAATGCAGTGTTACGGGGCAATAAGGGCCCACCCTCCGCGCCGTCCTTGCGAGCGAGTCCGCGTGCCGCTCCGTGTTCGCGCATGCCGTTCGTGGAGCCCCGGTTCACCCGCTCACGTAGAGCTTCACGAAATCCGCCTCGGTGAGGATGCCGGCGATCTTGCCGGCTTCGACGACCACGATGCAGCCGATCTTCTTTTCGAGCATGACCTTCGCGGCGGCCGCGAGCGGAGCGTCCGGGGTCGTCGTCACGACCTCCGTCCTCATCGCTTCCTTGATGGCGACCAGATCGAGTGTCTTTTGCTGCGCGTGGGTGCCGTAGCCCATCGCCTTCAGAAGCCCGCTGTGAAAGAGGTCGCGCTGGGTCACGATGCCCACCAGCGACCCGTCGCTGTCGACGATCGGCAGATGACGAATGCGGCCGAGTCGCATCACGTCGTCCGCGACGAGGAGCTTCTCGTTGCGCTCGAGCGTGAGCACGTCCTTGGTCATCAGGTCTTTCACGAGGGTCGGGCGAGCCGTCATGCGGGCATCTTGCCTGCGTTCTGCCTCCGGCCGAACTCGAGACTCGACGTTCGGAGCTACGCAGCGGATGCGCGCAATTCCTGCGTCCTGTTCGCCAAGTCGGGTCCGTGCGCGCAAATGTTGCGCAGGCCTGGTAGGCGGATTGGCATAACTAAATGCATGAAATGTGGGACGATTTAGCGAGCCGCGACCGGAACCGAGGCTCGGCACGGTTCTCGCTCTTACCCATGATTGCGGCAGGTTAGGACAACTCGAGGCGAGACGAGCATGAGCAAGGGAAAGATCCTGGTCGTCGATGACGAGGCGGGCGCGCGCTCGGCCCTCGCCGAGACCTTGCGTGGCGAGGGCTACACCGTCGAAACCGCCGGCGACGCATTCAAGGCGCTCGGGCGCATGGAGGAATTCTCGGCCGACCTCGTGTTGACCGATCTGAACATGCCCGGAATGGACGGTGTCGAGCTTCTGCGCAAGCTCAAGGAGCACGACGCCGAGCTGCCCGTCGTCCTGATGACGGCGTTCGGCGGCGTCGAGACCGCCGTCACCGCCATGCGCGAAGGCGCCGCGGACTACCTGACCAAGCCCCTCAACCTCGACGAGCTTTCGATCGTGCTCGAGCGCGCGCTCGAGCGCAGGCGGCTCAGGCGCGAAGCATCGGAGCTGCGCGGGCGGCTCGAGGAGCGCTACGCCTTCGAGAACATCGTCGGCAACTCGCCCGAGATGCAGCGCGTGTTCAAGTCGATCACACAGATTGCTCCGAGTCGCGCCACCATCCTTTTGACGGGCGAGTCGGGAACCGGCAAGGAGCTCGTCGCCGCCGCCATCCACCATCGTTCACCGCGCGCGTCCGGGCCTTTCGTTCGACTGCACTGCGCGGCGCTCGCCGAAAGCCTGCTCGAGAGCGAGCTCTTCGGTCACGAGCGCGGAGCGTACACCGGCGCCGATCGCAGGCGCGAGGGGCGCTTCGAGCAGGCCAACGGCGGCACGCTCTTCCTCGACGAAATCGGAGAAATCTCGCTGGCGACGCAGGTGAAGCTCCTGCGCGTGCTCCAGGAACGCGAGTTCGAGCGCGTCGGAGGCGGTCAGACCCTGCACGTCGACGTGCGCGTGATCGCCGCGACCAACCGCGATCTGAAGGAGATGGTCATCGCCGGCCGCTTCCGGGAAGACCTCTACTACCGCCTGAACGTCATCAACCTTCCTCTGCCGCCCTTGCGCCATCGCCCTTCGGACGTCGTGCCGCTCGCGATGCATTTCTTGCGTCGCTACGCCGAGGAGAACGGCAAGGCCGTCCGCTCCTTCGGCGACGCCGCGCTCGCTCAGATTGCCGGCTACTCGTGGCCCGGAAACGTGCGCGAGCTCGAAAACGTCATCGAGCGAGCGGTCGTGCTCTGTGAAGGGGAGAGCATCGAAGCTCAGCACTTGCCCGCGGAGCTCGCGGCAGCCACCGCGCGCAGCGGCGTACCGCCGGTCCCGGGCAGCACCATGGATGAGCTCGAGCGCTACGCGATCCTGAAGACCATGGAGGCCGTCGGAGGCTCCACGAGCCGTGCCGCCGAGATGCTCGGCATCAGCGTGCGCAAGATCCAGTACAAGCTGCAGGAGTACGGCGCCTCGCCGCGCAGCCGCTCGAATCCCCCGATGGCGGCAGTGGCCGTCGAACGGACGTCGACCGAACACTGACTGGTCTAAACTCGACGGAATCGGGCGCCGCGGCGTGGCGCTGCTTCCCGTGGGGGACTCGTCAGCGCCCTATCGTGCTCGACTCTCGTCGATGACAAGACATCACGACACAGGTTGAGCTCGAGTGAAGCACAGTCACATCGTGCAATTTCTGCGCTCGATCACAGCCGCTCTGCACTGTCTGCGCGTGGTGGCTCCGACTCGTGATTCCGCTTCAGGGCTCTCGCACTGAAATGTCTCACGAGAAAGCCGTTCTTAGTTACGAGTCAGGTGCAGAGTCCACAGCGTAGCCCTTCCGTCGTTCCGCCGTCTCCGGTCGTTCTGTTGTCGGTCGCCGCCGCCGCGATCTTCCTGGCGGAGGCGGCGATCATGGCTGCGTTCGTGTGGTTGCCGAAGCTCCCCCTGCTCCTCGAAGCTCTGCTCGGCGCGACCCTGCTCAGCGCGATTTGTCTGCCGGTACTCCATTCGACCTGGGTGCGCCTGCTCCGGCGCGTGCTCGAGCGGCACGCCCGCGCGCGCCGCGCCGTCGACCTGAGAGCGCTGCGCGATCCGCTCACCCAGCTTCCCAACCGATTCTCCTTCGAGGAGAGTACCGAACGAGAGATCGAACAGGCGCGACTCGGCAACGCATCGCTCGCGCTGCTCGTGGTCGACGTCCGCCGTTTCGCGGAAATCAATCGCGCGCTCGGCTACGGCAACGGCGATCAACTGCTTTGCCTGATCGCGGACCGCTTGCGACG
>DASXWF010000850.1:0-5490 GCA_036503835.1 Polyangiaceae bacterium
GTGAGGCACGCGGTGATCTGCCCGAGTGAGCAGGTCTCCACGGTGGAGAGGAGCTCTTCGAAGACGTTGCCGCGGGCGCGGGTCACGGCCTCGAGGCGCGCGAGCGCTGCGGGCGCGCGGCGGGCGTGCTTCTTCTTGAAGGCGCGGAGGCGTTTCAGTTGCTGGCGTTGCTTGGCGACGCTGGTGCGGGCGAGCGGCAGGCGCGGCGGCGGCTCACCGCTCGCGTAGCGGTTGAGTCCGATGATGGGGCGCTCGCCCGCGTAGATTTGCTGCTCGTAGCGGTGCGCCGACTCCTGGATCTTGCTGCGCTGGTAGCGCTGCTCCATCGCCGAGATCACGCCGCCGAGTCCGTCGATTTCGCGGAAAACGTCGAGGACGGCGCGCTCGACGCTGCGCTCGAGGGCCAGGTAGCCGGGCGAGCCCGTCAAGAGATTCATGGTGTGCTTGAAGAGGCCGCTCTCCTCGAGCAGGATCGACTGCGCGTGCGAGGCGAGGCGCACGTACTCTTCCGAAGGGGTCGTGAAGGGCTCGTCGGCGCTGTTGCTGTGGCAGGAGTTGGTCGCGTTCAGGTACGCGAGCAAGAGCTCGATCGCCGTGCGCGTCAGGTTGTTCTTGAACTCGGCCGCGACGAGCGAGCGCCCGCTCGTCTGCGTGTGGAGCTTCAGCACCTGAGCCTTGGCTCCGGCGCCGAAGACGTCGCGCATGCCGATGGCCCAGATGCGCCGGCAGACGCGCCCGAGCACGAGGTATTCGACGTCGAGCCCCGAATCCAGGAAGAACGAGAGGCGCGGGCCGAAGCGATCGACGTCGAGCCCGCGCTCGCGGAAGAGCTCCACGTAGGCGAAGCCGTTGCCGAGCGTGAAAGCGGCCTGCTGCACCGGCGTCGCTCCGGCTTCCGCGATGTGATAGCCGCTGATGCTGATCGGGTACCAGCGCGGCATGTGCAGGGTGCACCACTCGACCATGTCGCCGAGAAAGCGCAGCGAGGCGTCGATCGGAAAGATGACCTCGTTCTGCGCCTGCACCTCCTTCAGCATGTCGGACTGAATGGTGCCGCGGAGCTGTGCCGTCGCGTCCGCGCCGAAGCGGCGCCGGGCGGCGACCACGTACATCGCCAGAATGATCGGCGCGGGCGCGTTCATCGTCATCGACACGGAGGCGTTCGGGGCGACCAGGTCGAAACCCGCGAACAGCCGCTCCATGTCCTCGACGGTGTCGATCGCGACGCCGCCCTCGCCGACCTTGCCGAGCACGCCCTCGTGATCGCTGTCGAGGCCGTAGAGGGTCGGTCCGTCGAAGGCCGTCGACAGCCGCGTGCTGGCCTGATGCCGCGCCAGGTACTTGAACCGAGCGTTGGTGTCCTCGGCCAGGCCGAGCCCGGCGAAAAGCCGTGTCGGCTCTTCGCTCGTCCGTCCGAGGTACATCTCGCGATAGGCGGCGTTGGCGTAGGGAAACTCGCCGGGGAGGCCCTGTCCCAGCAGGTATTCGGCGATCTGCCCGGGCTCGTCGCCGAGCGGGAGCGCGAGGCGCGGGAGCGGCGTGCCGGACGGCGAGCGCACGACCTCGACAGCGGCCTGGATTTTCGACCAGCGGGCGCGAAGCTCGGCGGCGAACGCCGGGTCGGCGCGGGCGCGCAGCACCTCACGTGCGACGAAGGCGTCGTACGCCTCGACGGAGGCGGCGACGTTTCCCAGCGCCGTCATGCGCCTCCCCGTTCGACGCCCGCGAGCGCCGCGTACAGCGCGTCCACTCCCGGGTCGGCGTGCTCGGCCGCGCTGCACACGACGGTGGCGGCCGGGCGCCGGCGAGCGGACAGGCGGGCGGCCAGCTCCGCTTTGGCGGAAGCGGCGCGCGGATCGTCGCATTTGTTCAAGACCACGAAATCCGCCGCGTCGAGCAGCGCGATCTTCTGCAACTGGATGCGCCCGCCGTAATGCGGCGACAGCACGAAAGCCACGACATCGACGCAAGGATTGCGGCCGAAAACCCCGAACGGATCGCTTTCCTGACCGATGCCCACCGACTCCACCAACACGAGGTCGAACGCGCCGCTGTGCCGCAGCACGTCGAGGGCGCGTGGCGCCGTGCTCGAAATGCCGGAGAGGCTTCCGCGCGTCGCGAGCGAGCGGAAGAAGACGCGCTCGTCCTGCGAGTAGATGGCGGAGACCCGATCGCCGAGCAACGCTCCGCCGTCCGGGTGCGAGGGATCGTTCGCGAGGACGGCGGCGCGCGCGGCGGGCTGGTTCCGGAGGAAGCGCGCGACGAGCTCGTCGATCAGCGTGGATTTCCCGGCGCCGCCCGGTCCCGCGAAGCCGATCGTCAGGGCCCGGCGCCGGGAGCGGGCGGGGGACGGGCCCGGCTTGGAGCCGTTTTCGGCGAGCGTCACCGCTCGCGCGAGCGCGCGGTCGCCGCGCAACCCGCGCTCGCTCGGGCGCCGGCGTGCCTGCTCGCGCGTGACGGTCTCGACCATCTCCTCGAGCGGCGTGCCGGCGAAGAAAATCCGCTTCACGCCCGCGCGTTCGAGCACCCGCGCGTCGCTCGCCGTGATCGTTCCGCCGCCGCCGCCGAAGAGCAGCACGTCCCGAGCGCCGCGGGCGCGAAGCTCCGCCAGCACCTGGCGAAAGAAGACGACGTGTCCGCCGTTGTAGCTGCTCAGGCCGATCGCGTCGGCGTCCTCCTGCACCGCGGCGCGCGCGATCGCGGACGCCGGCTGGTGGTACCCGAGATAGATCACCTCCCAGCCCTTCCGGACGAGCTCGAGGTTGATGGTCGTGATCGCGCTGTCGTGGCCGTCGCAGAGCGGGACCGCGGTCACGATGCGGCCGGCGCGGGCGGCGCGGCGCGGGCGGCGCACGGGGCGGCTCATGAATGAAGTCATAGCGCGGTGCGTGCCCGTCGCGAAACGGCGGCCCCGAAGCGGCCCGCGACCACCGCGGCGAGCTCGGCCGTGCGCTTTCCGGCGCGGGTCCATTCGAAGAGCGGCGGCTCGACGACGAGCCCGCCCGGCTTCGCGGCGCGGAGCTCGACCAGGGCAACCCGTGCCGGCGCCTCCGCGCGGGCGTGCACGAGGCGCAGGCGCTTGGCGACGAGGCCGTGCTCCGCGGCATCGGCCAGCAATGCCGGGAGCGCCTGCGCTGGATACACGAAGGTCGCGCGCGTCTTCGCCCCGGCCAGAGCGCGGGAGGCGGCGCGCAGGAAGGGCGCGAGCTCGCCGCTCCGGGCGCTGCGCTCGCGCGCGTCCTTGCGCGGCCGCCCGCCGCCGGGCACGAAGAACGGCGGATTGACGACGACGAGGTCGGCGCGCTGCACGAGCGCCCGCGGCAGGCCGTCACGAGCGAGATCCGCCGCGAAGACGCCGCCGGGGATCCCGAGCTCCGCCAGGTTTCGTTCCGCCAGCGCGAGGAGCGCCGGTTCGCGCTCGACGAGCGCCACTCTGCGAGCCGCACCGGCGTGAGCGAGCAAGAGTCCGATGGTGCCCACGCCGGCGCCGAGATCCACGACCAGCCCGGCCACCCGTCCTGCAGCGGCAAAAGCCGCCAGCAGCAGGGCATCGACGTTGAAACGATACCCCTCGGCGGGCTGGTGCAGGCGCAGTACGCCCCCGAGCAAGGTATCCGCCGTGGTGCGCGGCTGCCGCACGCGTCGTTCTTATCACCCCCGCGCGCCGGAGTTCAGCGCGAGCTCGCGGGCATGCCGGACCTCCGCACGCTTTTCCAGGTATTGCACGCGTTCTGCCTGGGCCCGAGAAACGCGGCGCAAACCAGGCGGAGGCTCGCTCGGCCTTGCGCGCCGGAATCGCGGCGTGAGAATAACCTCTGCGCTTGTCCGCGTCAGACGCTCCGCCGCAGGAACCGATCCGTCACCGGTCGGCGTTGCTCCGGCGGCTGGCGTTCGCGGGGGCTCGCTACGGGCCCTCGTGGTTCGTGCGTTACAGTCCGCCGCTGATCGGCGCGGCCTTCGCGCTGGCGCTGCCGGAGGCGCGCAGACGCGTGCGCGACAGTCTGCGCCTCGTGCTCGGGCCGCGGGCCGCGGGCTGGGAGCAGCTCGACGTGCTGCGTACCTTTTCGGGTTATGCCTCGTGCCTGGCCGAGTCCCTGGGCGCCGGCCGGCCCGAGGGACGCCGGGCGCGCGTCCTGCTGAAGGGCGGCGGACAGCTGCGGGCGCTGCTTCGAGCCGGGCACGGAGCAGTGCTCGTCACCGCCCACATCGGTCCTTGGGATGTCGCCGCCCAGTTGCTCGCCGCCGAGCTCGGCTCGCGCGTCGCGGTGGTGATGGAGGCGGAACCCGACGCTGCCGCGCGGGCCCTGCACGACTCCGTGCGCCGGACTTCGGGCCTCGAGGTGCTGAGCATCGGGTCGAGCCCGCTCGACGCGCTCGGTGTGCTTCGTCACCTGCGCGGGGGTGGTCTCGTGGCCTTCCAGATCGATCGGCCGGCGCCGAGCGCGCGCAGTCTACCGGCGACGCTTTTCGACCGGCCGTTTCTCGTGCCCGAAGGTCCGTTCCGGCTGGCCGCGCTGGCGGGCGTCCCCGTGCTGCCGCTGTTTTCGTCCCGCAGCGGCTACTTCTCCTACGAGATCGAGTCCGGGCCGCCCATCCTTTGCCCGAAGAAGGCGGAGCTCGAACCCATGGCCAGAGAAGCGGTCGCGCGCATGGAGCGTTTCATCCTGGCCCACCCGACCGAGTGGTTCCATTTCGGCGGCTGAACCGGGGGTTCTGCGGCTGAACCGAGACTCGCTCCGGCATGAAAATGCCGAGCCTCGGGCCGGAAAGATGCTACGCCTCGCGGCCCCATGCCTCGCGTCCACGTCGGTCAAGCCTCGCTGAAGGGCCACATCGAGCGCTACGCGAAGACCTTCGATCTGCTGGAGGTCAAGAGTGAGCCGGCGCTGCCCTCGGTGAAGAGTCTGAAGCGCTTGAGCCAACAGGCGCCCGAGGGATTTCTGTTTTCGCTCGTCTTGCCCAAGAAGCTCGCGGAGCTTTCGGAGACGCCCGCCGCTGCGACTCTGGCCGAGGTTCGAGCGGCGGCGAGCGCGCTCGGCGCGCGCTTCGTTCTGGTGCGCACGCCCGCGACGTTCGCGCCGAGCACGCGTTCGCGCTCGCGGCTCACCGCTCTCGTCGAGGGGCTTCGCAGCGACACGGCGCGCGTTGCCTGGGAGCCGCGCGGGATCTGGACGGACGAGGAGATCGCGCTGTGGGCCGCGGAGCTCGACATTCTCGCCGTGCGCGACCTCGCCGAGCAGGACCCGGTTCCCGGCCCGCTCGTGTACACGCGCTTGCTCGCGCTCGGGCGGAACGCGCGCGTGGGCTCGGGCGCCATCGAGCGCGTGAGCGAGCGGCTCGAAGGCGTGGAAGAAGCGTTCGTGATCGTGGAAGGGCAGGGCGCGGTACAGCTGGCGAAGCGCCTGCGCGCCGAAAACGCCGACGAGTCGGCAGAGGCCGACGAAGAAGAGCTCGACGAGGACGCTGACGACGACGAGGATTTCGAGGAGG
>DASXWF010000851.1:0-2996 GCA_036503835.1 Polyangiaceae bacterium
GAAATCGACGGGGACGAGGATCTTCGAAACCTTGAACATGACCTGATCTCCAGGGTCGGAACTGCCGCTCGCTGCAACGAGCCGTTTGGCGAATAGCCAGTGCAAGGCGTGCGCCAGCCCGATTTGCCGGGTATTCGGGAGCGGTACGGCAAGTCCCGGCGCAAGCCTTGCGTCCCGGGAGCGGCACGCGCGGGTCTTGCGCGTACTCCGGGGGTCGCTCACCGAGTCAGGGTCACCCCTCTCGTCAAACTCCCGCCACCGAAAACGACTGCTGGCGGCACGACTCTTGCGAACTCGTGAGGCAGTGTCCGCCGTTCTTCCCCTGGAGACGACAACCACTCCCGCGGTCCTCTCGTGCACCGGACTCGCGAAGACCTACCGAATGGGAGAGGTCGACGTGCGGGCGCTCGACGGGGTCGATTTCGAGCTCCGGGGCGGTGAGCTCCTCGTCCTCCTGGGTCCGTCCGGCAGCGGCAAGTCGACGCTGCTCAATATTCTGGGCGGACTCGACGTTCCGAGCGCCGGCCGCGTGTTTTTCCGCGACAAGGAGCTGTCCGACGCGGCCGAGGACGAGCTCACGGACTACCGCCGGCACCACGTCGGCTTCGTTTTTCAGTTCTACAACCTGATTCCGAGCCTCACGGCCCGCGAGAACGTGGCCCTCGTCACGGACATCGCCGATGAACCTCTCGAACCCGACGAAGCGCTCGCCTTGGTCGGCCTCGGCGACAGGCTCGATCACTTCCCGGCCCAGCTTTCCGGAGGCGAGCAGCAGCGTGTCGCCATCGCGCGGGCGATCGCAAAGCGACCCCCGATCCTGCTCTGCGACGAGCCGACGGGCGCACTCGATTTTCGCACCGGCATTCTCGTCCTCGAGGTCATCGAGCGGGTCAACCGCGAGCTCGGCACCGCGACCGCCGTCATCACGCACAACGCGCCGATAGCCGAGATCGCCGACCGGGTGGTGACGCTCGGCGACGGACGCGTGCAAAGCGAGCGCAAGCCCGGGCGCCTGATGCGCGCAAGCGAGCTTCGGTGGTGAGGCCATGGCGACCAGGGTGCTCAACCGCAAGCTGCTCCGCGAGCTGACCCAGCTCGTCGGTCAGATCGCGACGATCGCGCTCGTACTGGCGGGCGGCATCACGTGCTTCATTTCGCTCCGCGGAACCTACCTCTCGCTCGAAAGCGCCCGAGCCTCGTACTACGACCGCTGCCGTTTCGCGGATGTCTTCGCAAGCGTGGAACGTGCGCCCGAAGGTATCGCGAAGCGACTGGAGGTGCTGCCCTCCGTCGAGCTGGTGGAGACTCGCATCGCCGAAGACGTGACGCTTCCCATCGAGGGAATGCCACGCCCCGCGTACGGGCGCCTGCTTTCGCTGCCCGCGGGCCGGGAGCCGGGCGCGAACGCCCTCTACCTGCGGCGCGGACGGCTGCCGGAGCGAGGGCGAGACGAGGCGGTGGTGCTCGAGTCGTTCGCCGACGCGCACGGACTCACCCCGGGCGCACGCCTGCCGGTGGTCATCAACGGCAAGCTTCGCGATGTCCGCGTCGTCGGCACCGCCCTGTCGCCGGAGTTCGTTTTCGCGATCCGTCCGGGCGCGCTGGCGGACGACCCCAAACGCTACGCGGTGCTGTGGATGGACCGAGCCATGCTCGCGTCCGCGTTTCAACTCGACGGAGCCTTCAATGACGTCTCCGTCCGTCTGCAGCCCGGAGCTTCGGACGGCGCCGTCCGCGCCTCGCTCGATCGGATCCTCGCTCCGTATGGCGGCACGGGCTCCTTCGACCGCAGCGGGCAAATTTCGCATAAGATCCTGACTCAGGAACTGAGCCAGCTTCAGGCGCTGGCGGGGATGGTGCCGATTGTCTTCCTCGGGGTCGCCGCGTTCCTCATCAACATGGTGCTCGGGCGTCTGATCCGCCTGCAGCGACCCGAGATCGCCACCTTGAAAGCGGTCGGCTACACGAACGGGGAGATCGCGCGCCACTACCTGGGCCTCGTGGCCGTGGTGATTCTGCCCGGCGGTCTCGCGGGCGTTCTGGGCGGCTTCTGGCTCGGACGCGCGGTCCTCGGCCTTTACGCCCACTCCTTTCGTTTTCCCGATCTGGAGTTCAGGTTGACGGGAGCCTTGATCGCCGCTGCTCTCGGGGCGAGCGCGCTGGCCGCCGTCGTGGGCGCCCTCGGTGCGGTTCGCGCTGCGGTGAAACTGCCGCCGGCCGAAGCGATGCGACCCCCGGCGCCCGCTCGCTATCGTCGCGGTTTGCTGGAACGGCTGCGGATCGCCGTGTTCGTCGGTCCCACGGGGATGATGATCCTGCGAGAGATCCAGCGCCGCCCGCTCCGAACGTTGCTGTCGTCGCTGGGGATCGCCGGCGCCGTCGCGTTGCTGATCCTCGGGCGCTTCGGCTGGGATTCGATGACCACCTACTTCGAAGGTACGTTTCGCCGTGAACAACGGCATGACCTGGCCGTCGCGTTCGGTCGTCCCGTAGCTTCGCGGGTCGTCGGTCAGCTCGCCAGGATGCCGGGCGTCGTGACCGCGGAGGGCATTCGCGCCGTGCCGATTCGCATGCGCCACGAGCATCGGATGCGGGACTCCGTTCTCATGGGGATCCCTGCCGAGGCGAGCTTGAGACAGCTCGTCACGCGTAAAAGCGGAGAGACGATGGCGGTACCGAGCGGAAGCGTGCTCGTGACCAAGACGCTCGGCGACATCCTCGATTTGAAGGTAGGCGATCGCCCTGCCCTCGAGGCGCGGGAGGGCGAGCGCCGGGTCGTTCGTCCCGTGATCGTCGGATTCATCGACGAGGCGGTCGGCCTCCAGGTCTACGCTCGAACGGACCTCGTCGCGGCACTCCAGGGCGACGAAGGAGCCATCTCGTCCGTCGCGCTGAGAGTCGAGCGCGAAAGGGTCGGCGACATCGAGGCGGAGCTCCGGCGCTCGCCGCACATCATCGACGTCTCCGACGCGAGAGCGGACATGGAACGCCTCTTC
>DASXWF010000852.1:0-3947 GCA_036503835.1 Polyangiaceae bacterium
GAGCAGGATCGCCCACGTGGCCTCGTCGAGCCAGAGCGGGAACGTGCCGAACCAATAGCCCCGCGCTCGCAACGCGATGCCCAGAACCACGACCGCAATCTCGACGAACCACACGAGCCGTTCGTCACGCGTTCGGCCGGCACGTGACAGGATGAATTCAGAAAGTGATCGCAAGCTGCTCGCGTCTCTAGCAAGAAACGGGAGCCATTCGCCGGTCGTCCGCGCGCCCGAGCTCGACGCCATCGATCTGTCACCAAGCCGATACAGACGAACGAGACCGGACCCCGGCGTACGGACGGACTCGCGCGCGGCGGGGCGTTGCGTCAGGCAGGCCGTTTCGAGTTTCTTGACACCGCCGGCGCGTGCGCCGTGGTCGTGTGATCACTCTGGTGATCTCCGTCGCGTTGCGCTCTGGCGAACTCGGTCAGTCGATCCACGTGAATGCCATCCACTGATCGAGAGGACGCGGAGTCTTGCGTGCCCGCCGATCGCGCTGCCCGCCGATCGCGCTGTCCGCGATCGCGCTGTCCGCGATCGCGCTGCTCGCCCGACCCGATTGGACACTCCGCGAACGCAAAGGCGCCCCATCGTTCCCGCACGTCGGGAAGGTTCGTGAAGGTTTGCTTCAGCCCGTGGCTGCGGGCGAGGGGCGTGGACGGCGAGCGCGCCGAACGCCGGGACCGGCTCGTCGGCACGATCCGCGGCTCGCGTGGGGTCGTGGCCGGATCTGCCGCGCACCGGGCGCCGACCGCGGGCGCGGCGCGAAGAGCGCTTTTCCGGTGCTGGAACCCGCGGCGATTTCGGTGCTAGAAAGCTGCGCAGTGGACGCCCAAGGAGACTCCATGACGCTTCGTTTCTCGATGCCTTTGCTTCTGTGCTGCCTCGCGCTCTCGCCGGCTTGTTCGAAGGACAAGTACGCGACCGGCCGACAGAACGCTCAAGCCTACGTCCTCGAGCAGCCCCCGGCGATCGAGCAGAAGCTCGACGTGGTGATTGACGACAAGATGGAGCTCCTCGGCTTCAAGCTCGAGCCGAAGGGCACGCTGAAGGTCGGCCAGAAGGTGAAGCTCATCCTGTACTGGCGGCCGAAGGCGAAGATCACGCCGGGCTACATCCTCCTCACCCACCTGCTCGACGGCTCCGGTGAGCGCCTCTCGAATCTCGACAACAACGGCCCGCTCCGCAAAGGCGAAAAGTACAGGCCCGCGTATCCGCCGCACGCGTGGGAACCCGGCAAAGTCTACGTGGACGAGCTCTCCTTCGAGATCCCGAAGAAGCTGAAGACCGACCGGATGCAGATCGTCGCGGGCATGGTCAAGGGCAACAGCAAGAATCGGCTGCCGATCACCGCCGGCAAGAAGGACAGCGAGAACCGCGCGTTCGTGACGAGCGTCTCGGTCACGCTTCCCGCGGAGAAACCGAAGGCGAAGAAGACGCCGAGCCTCGCGCTCGAGAAGCTCGCACCCGGCGTGAAGCTCAAGATCGACGGCAAGCTCGACGAAGAAGCGTGGACCACGGCGCAGGTGATCGGCCCGTTCGTCGACGCGAAGACCGGCGAGCCGAACAAGACGTTCCCGGTGAACGCGAGCGCGCGCATGCTCTGGAACGACGAGGCGCTCTTCGTGGGCTTCGACGTGCAGGACAAGGACATCGTCGGCGGCTTCAAGAAGACCGACAAAGATCCCCAACTCTGGACCAAGGACAGCGTCGAGCTCATCGTCGACCCCGGCCCCGACGGCAACAACGTCGATTACTACGACATCCAGATTGGCCCGCAGAATCTCGTCTTCGATTCGCAGTACGACAAATACGGCGAGCCGAAGACCGAGCCCGACGGCCCGTTCGGCCATCAGGAGTGGGCATCGAACCTGAAGAGCGCGGTGGTCCTGGACGGCACGCTCGACAAGAGCGACGACGAAGACAAGGGCTACGTCGTCGAGGCGATGATCCCGTGGAAGAGCTTCAACAAGGCCAAGACCGCGCCGCCGGCCCCCGGCGACAGCTGGCGCTTGAATCTCTATGCCCTCCAGGCGAACGACGGCGTCGCCTGGTCACCGATCCTCGGTGAGGGCACGTTCCATCGCGCGTCGCGCTTCGGCAAGGTGCGCTTCGTCCTCAAAGACGCGGCCCCCCCACCCGCGGGCAGCGCGAGCGGCGCACCCAGCGTAGCTGGCCCTCCGGATCCGTCCGGGGCGGGCGGCACGCGGGGCGCAGCGCCTGCGGCTGCGAGCGCCAAGCCCGCGACCCCGAAGCCACCCGGCTCGGCGAAGTAGCGGCCGTTCCAGCGAAGAGCCGGCCTCGAGCGCGGGTTCGGGAGCAGTGATACAGTGTCCGCACGGTGGACACGCTCGCGCGGGCTCTGTGCCTTGCACTCGTGACGGCCGCGGGCACGGCTGGTTGCGCGGGGTCGAGCGTCCAGACCTCGGGCGCCGGCGCAGCGCCGCAGGGCGGAAGCGGAACCGCGACCGCCTCGGGAACGGGAGGCGAGCTCGAAGCCAGCGCCGGAACCGGTGGAACAACGGGAGCCGGCCCCGTCCAACCGGGCTGCGTCACTCCGGCGCGGAAGTTCACGCCGGAGGAGGCGACGGAAGCGATGAAGCAGTACGCCTTCGCCGACTCACCGGACCTGAATCCCAACACCTTCTTCGACATCGCCGACGTGCCGATCGAAGGACTTTGGGACGCGCAGGGCCTCCAGATCTTCGACGTGCTCTACAGCGGGTCGCGCGGGAGCACGCCGTTTCGCGAAGAAATCTTCGCGGGTTTTCAGGGCAAGCTCGTGTACCTCTTCACCGCGTACGGCGGGCCCGGGTTGAACTCCGCGATCGTCCACGACGGCGAGCTCTACTTCTCGTACTCCTTCGGTTCCGGCGTCTTTCGCTCCCAGGTCGCGCTCACGCGCATCGAAAACTGTGAGCTCGAGTTACTGTGGAGCCCCGGCTACCCTTTGCGCGGCAGCGGCCCGTCCGTGTTCTTCCTGATCCGCGGCGCCGGCGGCCTGGAGCTGGAGTCCGGGACGCAGACGGCCTTCAACACCTGGACCGACGGCGAGTGGTTCGGCAGGCTGGTCGTGCACCCGGATCGGCTGGAAATCGTCGACGCCGCGGGCACGCCGATTCCGCCGGAGCTCTACTGATCTACCGGGCAACGGCCGGGCGACGGTCAGCGTCGGTGCCGGGGACTGACGCCGAAACCTCTCGCGTCTCGCAATACGCTCGGTGCTTCGTGATGAAGCGCGCGATCTCGTCGATGACGGGCGCAGCGACGTTTCCGGGAGGCATGTCGCCTTTGGTCCCGGCGGGGCTGTGCACGAGCTGATGATTGAGCGTCGGATACACGACGAAAGAGGCGAGCGGATTGTTGCGCAGGTGGTAACGCCAGGCCGTCATTCCGTCCACCGGGGCTTTGATATCCCGACTTCCGTGCAACACCAGTACCGGACGCGTCATGGCCTCCGCGTCCGTTGCGGCGGGATGAGCCTTCAAATCCAGCCAGTACGCTGCTGGAAACCGGCCAGGCAATGACTTCCTGTCGACCCTGGTGCCGGGCGTCAGCTCCCGAACACGGCGCACGGCGACCTCCAGCTCCGCGATCTCGGCGCGTTCTTTCGCGGTCACCTCGCCATCGGCGGCGGCGAACCGGCGGGCTTGCGGCACGAAGATCTCCTCGAGCGGATCCACCGTCCCCGCCATCGCGACGAAGCCGCACGGAACCTGGCTCGACGCCGCGATGCGCGGAATCGCGTAGGCGCCCAGACTATGGCCCGCGACGAAGACGAGCCTCGGATCAGCTTGTGATTCGCCTCGCGCCAGGTCGACCGCGAGCAGCGCGTCATCGATCGTATCGTCACGAATCGTGAGCGTCTCGACCTCTGCCATGACCCGCTCCGGATGTGCGGCCTTGCGCTTGTCGTAACGCAATACGCAAATCCCGCGCGCCGCCAGACC
>DASXWF010000853.1:0-5398 GCA_036503835.1 Polyangiaceae bacterium
AGAACGGGACCTGTCAGGTGCCGCAAACCGTCGGCGGCGGCGATCCATGCGGCGATCCGGACATCGTTTGTGACGCGGGCTTCTACTGCAACGGCGAAAACTGCATTCGCATCGGATACGTTCCGAACGATCCAGACGCCACCGAATGCAGCGCTGACGAAGACTGCAAAGCAGCCGACACGTGCATCGACGAGATCTGCGTACCGCGCTGCACCTTCAACGAACTCTGCGGCGCCGAGGGGCGTTGCAGGTTCGAGGAAGGTGCCACGGAGGGCTACTGCGCCCCGCTGCTGGCGCCGGGCGAGGGCTGTTCGCTCGACGAAGAGTGCCTCTCGGGCTTCTGCCACATCGGCGCGACCACGCCCCAATGCCGCGAATTCGTGATCTTGACTGGCGAAAGCTCCTTGTGCACCAACCTCTGAGCCCGATGCTCCGCCGGCTCGCCCCTCTCGCGCTCGTCCTCCTCGCCGGCTGCGAGGACAAGCCGAAGCCCGCGCCCGCGCCGGCGAGCACGCCGGCCACCACGTCGACCCCGACCCCACCGCCCCGTCCGACGCTACCGCCGACCCTCGTCGTGGATCCGAGCGGAGCGCTGGTGGCCGGCACGCGCGTGAGCCTCGACAATCGCGCCGCGGGGGAGCGGCTGCGCACCGAGCTCGAGCCGCACCGCTCCTTCATCGACAAGCAGGAGGTGCGGTTGACGGCCGAGCGCAAGGTCAACCCCGCCTTCGTCGCGATCATGCTGGACGCGCTCGGAGCCACGGGTGCCAGCAGGGTGCTGGTGCGCACCTCCACGCGCTCGGACTTCCCCTCCGAGGTCGGTTTCGTCTCGCTCGACAAGGTACGCTCGGCTCCGCCGTGCAGCCTGGTCGCGATGATCACCTCCGACCGCGGGAGCGCCGTTTGGAGTCTTTCGGGCGGCGCCGCCGGCAAGCGCGGCAAGGGCATGGCCGGTCCCGATCTCACGCTGACCGGGGAGACCATCGAGACGCGCGCGAAGAGCTGCGCTCAGTCGCAGGTGCTCTTCGTCGCGGGCGCCGAGGGTGTCGAGTGGGGGCTCGTCTACGATCTCGCCGCGTCCACCAAGCGCCTGTCACGATCCTACTTCGCGGAGACGGCGCTCATCCCGGTACCTCCGGTGCCCGGGCACGCGGTCGATCTCGGGAAGTAGCCCGTGCCGCCGCCGGCTCCGGCCCGCACGGCTACTGGTAGAAGAGGGCCTGCAGGACGCGTTCGACGTCGGCCGCCGTGAACGGTTTTTCGAGCTGTTGCCCCGAATAGCGGGCAATGAACTCTTCCGCCCAGAGCGTACATGCGCCGCCCGACATGAGGACGAAACGCGACATCAGGTGGGGATGCTTGGTGCGCATCGTCTCGTGGACCTCGCCCCCGTTCACGCCGGGCATATCGAGATCACAGAGAACGAGATCGAACGCATCGTCGCGCGCGAGCTGCTGGAGCCCGTCGGCACCGCTCGCCGCCACCACTACGTCGTGGTTTTCCTCGAGCATGAACCCGAGCGTTCGACCCAGCAGCGGCTCGTCATCGATCACCAGGATCCTCGCCCGGCGCCAATTCCGAGCGCGATGCAGACCACTGTCCTCGCTTCGTCCTGAACCGGCCCGCGGTGTCCCGCGCGGCGTCTCGCTAATCCTCATGTGCCCCTCGGATACTCATCTATACCACGACCTTGGCGGTCTACACTCACCTACATGTGGGTGTACGTACGATTCTTTCCGATTCTTCAGACAGGGCGTGGCCGGCTGGCTGGTTGAACCCGCACTGGAATCGGTTTGGGGCACTCCCCGCCGCGTGTTGTGGAACTACGTCTGCTAAGTCACCTCGAGAGAGCCAGCATCGTGAGCGAGAAGCCGAAGCGCAGGTCGAAGAAGGGCGCCCCGGACCGGGAACGGGAGCCGGAAGGCCAGCCCGAAGCCGGCGAGGACGGCGGCGAGTTCGAGCCCAACGACGACGACGTGCTCGAGGCGAGCGGCGAGGTCGTGGACGAAAGGCTCCCCGACGTCGACGCCGAGCCGAAGGCGCTCGCTCGCTACGACGCGCTCCAAGCCTACATGCGCGAGGTACGGCGGCACCCGCTGCTCTCGCCCGAGGAGGAGCACACGCTCGCGGTCGAGTACACGAAGTCGGGCGACGTCGACGTCGCCGCGCGGCTCGTCACCGCGAACCTGCGGCTCGTCGTCAAGATCGCGTACGACTATCGGCGCGCCTACAAGAACATCATGGACCTGGTTCAGGAGGGGAACATCGGCCTGATGCAGGCGGTGAAGCGCTACGACCCCTACCGGGGCGTCAAGCTCTCGAGCTACGCGGCGTGGTGGATCCGCGCCTACATGCTGAGGTTCATCCTCAACAACTGGCGGCTCGTGAAGATCGGCACGACGCAGGCCCAGCGCAAGCTGTTCTTCAACCTGAGCAAGGAGAAGGCGAAGCTCACGTCGATGGGCATCGAGCCCACCAGCGCGGAGATCGCGAAAAACCTCCAGGTCGACGAGGCCGACGTGATCGAAATGGACCGGCGCCTCGCCCGCTCCGACGCCTCGCTCGACGTACCGGTGAAGGAGGGCGACGGCCGCTCCACGACCCGGCTCGAGCTCTTGCCCGAGAGCTCCGACACCCCCGATCGCGTCGCGGAAAGCGCCGAAATCGAGGCGCTCCTGCACCGGGAGCTCGAGACCTTCAAGCAGACGTTGAGCGGCAAGGACGTGACCATCTTCGAGAAGCGGCTCGTCGCGGACGAGCCTTTGACGCTGCAGGAGCTCGGCGATCAGTTCGGCGTTTCGCGCGAACGGGTCCGCCAGCTCGAGGCCCGGCTCACCGGGAAGCTGCGCGAGCATTTGAAGAAGACGCTCGGCGACGCGGTGGGCGTCGGCTGAACCCCCCGTGCCCGCGCAGACGCTGTACGTGGTGGCCACGCCGATCGGCAACCTCGGCGATCTGAGCGCGCGCGCCGTCGAGACGCTGGCGCTCGTCGAGCGCATCTTCGCCGAGGACACGCGCCGGACGCGCGCGCTGCTCGCCGCCGCGAAGATCGAGGGCAAGCCCGTGCTGCGCGTCGACGCGCACGCCGAGCCGGAGCGGGTCGCGCGCTTGCTCGATCACGTCCCGGCAGGTTCGAGCGCAGCGATCGTCACGGACGCGGGAGTGCCCGGCGTGAGCGATCCGGGCGCGGCCCTGGTGCGCGCCGCGGCCGAGCGCGGCATGCGCGTCGTCGCGATCCCGGGCGCGAGCGCGCTCACGGCCGCGATCGCGGTGTCGGGACTCGTCGAGGGGCCGTTCTCGTTCCACGCCTTCTTGCCGCGCCAGGGCAAGAAGCGGCGGCTCGCGCTCGAGCGCATCCGCGACAGTCCGGAGCCGATCGTGCTGTTCGAGTCGCCGCAGCGCATCGCGGAAACGCTGCGCGATCTCGCGGAACTGGCGCCCGCGCGCCGCGCCGCCGTGTGCCGCGAGCTCACGAAACTGTACGAGGAGACGCTGCGTGGAACGCTGGCCGAGCTCGCGGCGCTCGAGCGCGAGTGGCTGGGCGAGATCACGCTCGTGCTCGGTCCGGGCGCCGCGCACGCCGCGCCCGAGCAAGCGCCGAGCCCGGAAGAGCTCGACGCCGAGATCGCGCGCCGCATCGAGAAAGGCGAGCATCCGAAGGCCCTGTCCGCGGAAATCGCGGCACGGCTCGGCATTCCGAAGCGCGCGGCCTACGCACGGGTGCTCGCCGTGCGCGAGCAGCTAGAGTAACGGCATGCGGCGCTCGGGCCGATGCTGGGCGGTCGCGCTCGTGCTCGTCGCGGGCGCGCCGCGAGCGCACGCCACGTACTCGATCGTCGCCGCGGACACGGCGACGCGCGAGGTCGGCGGGTCCGGGACGTCGTGTCTGAGCGGCGCCGACGTGTACATCATCTACGGCTCCGTACCGGGCGTCGGCGCCGTCCACACGCAGGCGACGTACAGCAGCACCGTGCACGATCGAGCCGTCGAGCTCGTGCGCGAGGGGCTCGCTCCGGCGGACGTGATCGACGCCCTCGATGATACGTCCCTCGATCCCGACGTGCGACTGCGCCAGTTCGGCGTGGTCGACGTCTCGGGACGAACCGCCGGCTTCACGGGCACGGGAGCTCGCGCCTACGCGGGCGACCGCCAGGGACGCCTCGATGACTTCCGCTACTCGGCGCAGGGCAACATCCTGACCAGCGAGGCGGTGCTCTCGCAGGCGGCCGCGGCGTTCGAGGCGCCCGCCTGCGACCTCGCGGAACGGCTGATGCGCGCGCTCGAAGCCGGCGGCGAGCGAGGCGAGGGCGACAGCCGTTGCACGGCGAGCCGAGGCATTCCGTCCGACTCCGCCTTCGTGCAGGTGGACCGGCCGAACGAGGCCGCCGGGAGCTACCTCGAGCTCCACGTCGAAAGCTCCGGCGATCGCAACCCGCTACCCCTCCTTCGCGCCGAGTTCGACGCCTGGCGCGAAACCCACCCCTGCCCCGCGGCCGGAGGGGATCCAGACCCCCCACCCGGCGCCCCGGGACCCGCCGCACCGGCCGCGGAGGCCGACCCAGGTTGCGGCTGCCGGGTCTTCCCCACCGGAAGCCGGCCCCCGCTGGCCGCGTGGGGATTCGCGCTGGCGGTTCTGCTCGCGCGCGGCCGCCGGTGGAACGCGCGGCGATTTCGGTGCTAGAAGCGCCCCGCCGTGTTCGAGGCGCTAACCAAGGGCTTTCGTGAAGCGCAGAACCGCCTGGCCGGGCTCACCGAGCTCAACGAGAAGAATCTCCAGGCGGCGCTGCGAGAGGTGCGGACTTCGCTGCTCGAGGCCGACGTCGAGCTCGGGGTGGTCAAGCGCTTCCTCGAGCACGTCGAGCAGAAGGCGGTAGGCCAGACCGTCCAGACCCGGATCAAGCACGGGGGCGAGACCCACCGTGTGACCGCCGGCGAGCAGTTCGTGAAGATCTGCCACGACGAGCTGGTCTCGATGATGAGCTTCGAGGGCGAGCCCATCACGCCCGCGGCTTCCGGACCGACGAGCGTGATGATGGTCGGCCTGCAGGGGTCGGGCAAGACGACCACCGCGGCGAAGCTGGCGCGCTGGCTCGACAAGCTGGGGAAGAAGCCGCTGCTCGTGGCGGCCGACATGCAACGACCCGCGGCCGTCGAGCAGCTTCAGGTGCTCGGCGACCAGATCGGCGTCCCCGTCTTCAACCTGCCCGATCAGTCGCCGCTCGAGATCTGTCGCGCAGCGCCGGCGCAGGCCAAGACGCTGGGCTGCGACACGATCGTGTACGACACCGCCGGCCGCCTCGCGATCGACGAGCCGCTGATGCAGGAGCTCGCGGCGATCAAGAGCGCCGTGGCGCCCCAGAACATCTTCCTGGTGATCGACGCGATGATCGGCCAGGAC
>DASXWF010000854.1:0-1881 GCA_036503835.1 Polyangiaceae bacterium
CCCGGTACTCTTGACCAACCCGGTGGAGCCGGGCGGAGGCTCGGAAGGGAGTCTCGATCCCAGCATGGTGCTCGCCGTAAAGGTGACGCTCGAGCCCTCCTCGACGATCGAAGTGGCGTACGTAACGGCGGTCGGCAGAACGCGAGCCGCGGCGCTCGAGGTCTCGCGGCGATTCGGTTCGGTGCACGCGTGTCGCTGGGCCATTCGCGACGCGGAGCGCGGGAGCGCGCGGCGCCTCGAGCGCGCTCGAATCTCGCCGGAGCGGCTCCCCGACGCGATGCACCTCGTGTCCGCCTTACTGTTGCCGGACGCACGCTTGCGTGCCCCGCGCGAGACGCTCGGCGGGACCATCCCCCAGAAGCGCCAACTCTGGGGGCACGGCATCTCCGGCGACGACCCGCTCCTCGTCGTGCGCGTCGAGGAGGCCGACAAGACGAGCCTCGTGCAGGAGGTGCTCGCGGTCTATCGCTACCTGCGCGCCTGCAGACTGCGCTCGGAGCTCGTTTTTCTCGACGCGACGGCTTCGGCCTACCAAAGCGACGACGCGAGCGGCATTCGTCGAGCCTTGCTGCGGTCCGGAACGGAAGCGTGGCTCGCGCAGCCGGGAGGGATCTTCGTCCTTGCCATCGACCAGCTCGGGTCCGAACAGTGTCGATGCATCGAGGCTTCCGCGCGTGTTTTCTTGGACGCCGGCGCGGGCGCCCTCGGCGAGCAGCTAGCGCGATTGCCGATCGCGGCGCCGCTCTTGCCCCATTTCTCCGGGGTGCTGCCGCGCATGGCCGAGATCTCGCGCCCGAGACCCGCCCCCACGCTGGTCTTCGCGAACGGTTACGGCGGATTCAGCCCGGACGGCCGCGAGTACCTGATCGAGCTCCGAAGCGGTCGCGCGACGCCGGCCCCCTGGTGCAACGTACTCGCCAACACGGACTTCGGCTGCCTGGTGAGCGAATCCTCGCTCGGCTCGACCTGGGCGCAGAACAGCGGCGAGAACCGCCTGACACCCTGGAGGAACGATCCGCTGAGCGACACGCCGTCGGAGGTGCTCTATCTCCGCGACGAGGAGACCGGCGAGGTCTGGTCGCCGACGCCGCTGCCTGCGGGACTCGGCGTCGACACCCTGGTTCGACACGGAGCCGGCTATACGGTTTACGAGCGAGACAGCCACGGGCTCACGCAGAAGCTGACTGTCTTCGTGCCGCCCGACGCCCCGCTGAAGATCTTGCGCCTTTCGCTCTACAATCACCTGGCGCGTCCGCGGCGCCTCACCGCAACTCATTACGTCGAGTGGGTCCTCGGCACACTCCGGGAAGAGCAGCGGACGCACGTAGTGAGCGAGTTCGACGCAGAAGCGCGCTGCATCCTCGCGCGCTCCGGCTGGAGTTCCGACTTCGCCGGCGCGGTGGCGTTCGTCGCCGCCGACCGCGCCCCGCACGGCTTCACTTGCGACCGCGCGGAGTTCATCGGGCGGAGCGGCAGCCTGCGAGAGCCGGAAGCGTTACGACGCTGGGGCCTCACCGGCAGCACGGATCCGGCGGCCGATCCGTGCGCGGCGCTCCAGACGCACCTCGAGCTCGCGCCCGGCGAGACGCTCGAAATTCACTTCGTCCTCGGCGAGGCAAGCAACAAGGAGCAGGCGCTCGCCCTCGTCGGACGCTTCAGGCGACCCACGGAGGTCGACGCCGCCTGGCGCTCGCTCGAAGCGCATTGGGACGCCGTGCTCGGCGCGATCCAGGTGAAGACACCAGAGCCCGCGCTCGATCTGATGCTGAACCGCTGGCTGCTCTACCAGGCACTCTCTTCCCGCTTCCTCGCGCGCTCGGCGTTCTACCAATCTTCGGGTGCTTTCGGCTTTCGTGACCAATTGCAGGACGTGATGGCCTT
>DASXWF010000855.1:0-11323 GCA_036503835.1 Polyangiaceae bacterium
AGAGAATGCGCAGCGCTTCACGACGTTCGCGTGACAGCCCGCCCTGCGGATCGAACGCGTATTCGCGCAGACCCTCGAGCAGCTGCTCCAGTCGCTCTTGCTCCGAAAGCGGAGTCGCCGGTTGCGGCGTCGCGGCGATCGCAACTTCCGCCGGTGCTGCCGTGACGGGAGCGACCGCAGCCGGTGTTGCCGCGACCGGTGCGACCGCGGCAGGCGCTGCTGCGGGCGATGGGACTCGTGCCTCCGCCAGGAAGTCACCTTCGGAACGAAGCGGGTCCGCCTGCGGCTGAACGCCCGAGCTCAGGGCGGGCGAGCGTGGTTCGGGCGTTCCCTCGCACGCACCCATTCGAGTGGTCCAACGCCGTTCCATCTCGATCAGCCTCGCCTCGATCTCGACGAGCCGCGCGCGTTCGCGAGTCGCCTCCGCCCGGGCTGCCCGCGCCTCCGACTCGGCCGTCGCCGCGTCACTCTGCGAGGCGCCCGCGCCGCACCCGGACAGTCCGCCCAGGAGCAGTACGAAGGGGAGCGCCGACGGAAGTCGCATCGGACCCAGTGAAAAATAGCACGGGTCGATGGGAACGGCGGAAAACGTCGATGAACCGCTTCAAACGGCCTCGTTTGGTGCCGTGAGTCTCCCGCCGTTCGGCGCAGGTTCGGCCGGCGAACGACGCCGCCCTCCGCGACGGGCTCAGCGCGCGTCGCGCCCGAGTCGCAGCGGAACGAGCGCCTCGCGCGCGCGCGGCGGCACCGCCGGTGCGGGAGGGAGCCGTTGCGCGGGCGCCGAGAACGGCTGGATCTCCGCGTCGCCGAAGGAATCCACGTACGATTTCCGGACGCCGAGGCAGTACGGATCGAAGGCGCATTCGCTGCAACGCGGCGCCTTGTAGAATTGGTCGTTCCAGTCGTCGCTCAGGTAGAGGTGCTGGTAGGCCTTCTCGTAGTACTCGAGCTTGCCTCCGAGCATGCAGGGGGGATAGCCGCCCTGGCCGATCATGCCGCCGAAGCCGATGCCGTGTTCGAGGCAGCCGTCGAGCGCCTGCTCGACGTACGGGCGAATTTCGGAGAAGCGCGGGACGACCCAGCCGTAGACGAGGTCGCTGATGCCCTGCGCGATCGCGAGGCAGATGCTGAGGTGCGCGTCGGCGGGCGGAAATTCCCGGGACAGGAAGCGAATCGTCGCCGGGAGCTCCTGGTAGTTGCTCTTGGTGATGACGTGCGCAATCTGGGTTTCGACGCCGAGCGCGCGGAAGTGACGGATGGCCTGGACGGTCTTCGGAAACGCGTTCGGGAGTTGGGTGATGGCGTCGGAGTGGTCGGCGTCCGCGCTGTGCAGGGAGACGGTGACCTTGTTGAGCCCCGCGTCGACGAGCTCGCTCGCGTAGTCGAGGTTCGCGCTGCGGACGCCGTTGGTCTGGATTTCGACCACGCGCGCGCCGCGCTCGCGCGCGCGGCGGATCAGCTTCGGCAGGTCCGGGTGCAGGCTCGGCTCGCCGCCGGAGATCACGATGTGTTGCTTGCCGTCCTCGAGCATGGCGTCGATTTCGGCGAGCAGGCCGTCCGCCGCGAAGTCGGGCGCCGTGCGATCCACGAAGCAGAAGGCGCAGCTCATGTTGCAGTGGCCGTTGATGCGCAGGAGTCCGCGCTCGTGGCCGCTGCCGCCGTTCTTGAACGGAGAGACGTTCTTGTATTCGCGCCGATCGAGGGTGTTGAGCTCGCGGAGCTTCCAGGCCATCGAGCGCTCGAGCGGAATCGGACGCAGGAAGCCTTCGCCGTAGGTCTCGACGATTTCCGTCTCTAGGCCCTTGCAGGTGTCTCGGAGCGAGCAGGTCGCGCAGGCGCGGACGCGTCGCAGTCCCGCGTGCTCGCCGCGCTTGAAGAAGGAGTAGCGATCGTGGAAGAGGCCGCCGTAGCGGTCCAGGGCGCCGCCGGTGACGCACGGCGCGAGTCCGCGGCGCGAGCGGAAGCCGTATTCGAGCCGGCTGCGCTCGCACTTGTCGAAGACACGCGCGGCGAGCTCGGCCGTCGCGCCCGGCGGCAGCAGCACGCGTGCCGTCCGGGGTCCGAGCAGCCCGGGATCGGGAAGGGCGAGCAGCAGCCCCCGCGCTCCTCGGGGGAAGCGGCGCAGCCAGTCGATGAACGCGAGGAGCTCGCCCGCGTTGGCGCGCGTGGGAGTCACGACGGCGTAGGTCGTGATGCCCATCGAGCACGCCGCCAGCAGGCCTTCCAGGCTCTCTCTCGCGCTGCCCGCGCGCAGGGTGTTCGCGTGAGCGCGCTCGCTCAGGCCGCCGGCGTGCACGAAGAGTTCGCTGACGCCGCGCTCGACCAGTGTCAGGAGCGTGGCCTCGTCGAGGGAGGCGCCGTCCGTTTCGAGCGCCAGGCGCTCGGGGTTCCGCCCACGAACGCACTCGACGATCCGCCCGAAGGCGGGATGGGCGAGCGGGCGGCCGCCCGTGATCACGAAGCGGAAGACGCTCGGGGGCGTGGCCTCGATCTGCGCCAGGATCGCTTCCGTGGAGCGCGGCTCCGCCGGGTTCGTGCCGCGCGGGCCGAGCGCGCGATGTTCCAGCGCGTCGCCCTCGAAGAGACAGATCTCCTGCTCGTGCACGGTGAAATGAGGATGATACGGGCTCGGCCGCGCGTTCGTCCAGCCCGCGCGTTCGCCTAGCCCGCGCGGCCGTGGCCGGCCCAGTCGAGGGTGCGTTGCTCGAGGGTGCGGCCTTCGGTCGGGCCCTCGACGACGTGACCGGAATCGAGGAACGGGCGGTAGCGGCCGAGATTTCGTGCGGCGAGCTCCGCCATGCGCTCCGGCGTTTCGGGCGAGAGCTTGGCTTCGAGCGCCCGCAGGAACGGCTCGATCAGGCGGCCGAGCCTGCCGACGGCCGACGGGAGCTCGCTCTTGATCGCGCTTCGCCCGACGTGCCCCTCGTCGCCGTCGCCGAGCTCGCTCGGGCGCGCGTAGGCGAACGAGAAGCGGCTGGTATGGACGAAGCCGGTCGGATCGTCGCTGCGAGGACGCACGCGCACGGTGAGGGGCAGGGGAGCGAGCGAGCTTTGATCGGCCTCGTTCGCGCGTTGGATGATGAGCGGTACGGTGATGCGGAAGGTGCCGGGCTCGACGGGGGCCGCCTTCTTCGCGCGCTCGACGTAGAGGCGGGCGATCTCGTCTTTTCGGGCGTGCCCGAGGGTGCGGTAGAGGAACATCAAGAGGTAGAGGTCGATGTTGCCGCTCACGCAGCGCGAGTGGCCCTTGGCGCGCGAGAGCGTGCGGTAGAAGCGCCGCGTGGATTCGACGATCTGCTGTTTTTTCTCGGGCCAGCGCAGGTTGTCGCTGCTCCAGCGGCCGGCGGCGTTTTCGTTGAACGCCTGCTCTTCGAGCAGCCGATCGGGAGCCGAGATGCGTTCGATGCCGAACTTCTCCGGTTCCTTGCCCCAGGGTGAGCTCGCGATCAGGTAGAAGGACGAGACCGTGTAAAAGTCGATGTAGCTCGAGGTGCGCTCGAGAAAATCCATCATGCGGTCCTGTTTTTCACGGGTCTCGTGGGGCATGCCCGCGATCAGGAGCACGTGGTTCCAGATGCCGACCGAGTGCGCCGCCTTCACCAGGCGTTCGATCTTGTCGACCGTGACGCCCTTGCGGATGTACCGCAGCATCTCGTCTTCGGGGGATTCGACGCCGTAGACGAGGCGCACGGCGCCGGCGCGGCGCATTTTTTCGAGCAGGCGCTCGTCGAGCGCGCGCATGTTGCAGCAATCCGACCAGAGGATGTCGAGCTTGGCCGCGATCACCGCGTCACAGAACGCTTCGCAGTACGCGTAGACGCTGTTGATCTGCGTGTTCAGGAAATGAAAATGCCGGCAATCGTAGGTTTCGGCGAGGAATTTCAGGCCCTCGACGGTCTGGATGATGTCCTCGCCTTCGATCGGCCGGTACGCGTAGGCGCAGAAGCCGCACGGCGCGTTGCAGCCGCGCACGAAGATGTGCGGCAAGACCACGATGCGCTCACCGTCGAAGCGTGAGAGGTTCAGCAGGCGCTCGCGGTCGAGGCCGAAGCGCTTCATGATCTGGAAACCCGTGAAGCGGAAGCGGTTCACGAGCTCGGGATCGAAGACCGGGACCACCGCGGGGAGCGACGCGTAGGGTTGCGCGCCGGCGACGTCGGCGGCGATTTCTCGGGCGTCCTCGCCGTGCGTCGCCTCGTACGGAATCGGCGCGGGTGCGGGCGTCGTGCGCTCGGCGAGCTCGGCGGCGCGGCGAACGGCGGCTTCGGCCTGTGCCGCCGCGCCGCGCTTGGTGTGTGCCGGATGGTGCAGCTGGTGCAGCACGGGCGTCGCGGTCAGATCGGGATCGAAGGCGCTCTCGTCGCCGCGTCCTGCGACCAGGGCGCCGCTCTCGTCGCGGAGGATCACGCGGTCGAGCCTGCGGCAGCGCTCCAGATCGCCGCGCGCGAGGTTGCGCAGGAACTGGACCGCCGTCTGGTCGCCCTTGCCGATCAGCGCCCCGTCGATGGCGCTGCATTCCTGCAAGAAGCGGCGGTAGTAGTCGGGCTGCAGCGAGTCGGGGTTCACCTGCAACCCGCCGAGCAGGATGAAGGCGCGCGGGTGGCGCTCCTTCAGCACCTTGGCCAGGCACTGCGCGACCGCCGCCAGGGCGCACACGTTGTCGATGCGGTCGAGGACCGCCGCGAGCGAGATGCCGTAGACGTCGCACGCGTCGACGCCGAGAGTGTCGAGCAGTCGCTCGGTCTGCGGGCGCAGCGCTTCGTCGCGATCCTCGAGGAACGCGCGCACGGCCTCGCCGTCGAAGTAGCGCTTCATGTCGAACGCCCCCGGATCGTTCTCGAGCGCCTCGCAGATCTGCGCGTCGAAATCCCAGTGGCGAATGTCGGAGTGCCCGGCCCGGCACAGGTAGCCCATCAAGGTCGGCACGCCGAGCTTCACCATCTCGAAGTCGCTCTGCCAGTCGACCTCGAGCATGCGGAACGAAGGGCTGATGAAACCGATGCGCATGCCTCGTTCCGCACTCCGCTCCGAACCCCTGCCCGTGCCCGTGCCCGCAGAGCCCGGCTCCGCGGCGCGGCGCGAATGGCTTCGTTCCTTCGGGGCTGCCGAGGAAGCCGCGCCCCCGCCGGCGCCCTCAACCCGCGAGCTCGCCGCCTCCGTGCGCAGTCGCGCGACCAACGCCTGCACGGGCTTCCGCCGGCCCTCGCCGAGGTCGTGCCGCGCGAGGCCGCGCTCGAGTCGCTCCGCGAGCGCGCCGGGATCGACGAACGGTTCGATCTCGCTTCCGTCGAAGGCTTCGAGGTACCGCGCGTCGAGCCCGGAACAGGAGCCCGCCGCGAGGCAAGTGGCGCAGGCCGCCGCCGCGCTCCGACGGTGCTGCGAGGCCCGGCCGTCCGCCAGCTCCCCGCTGCCGAAATGCACGGAACGCACGTCCTCGTCGCCGAGATCGGTCGCGCACACGAGATCGTCGCCGAGCAGGCAGAGGGGGACGTGCGTGAGCTCCACGCAGGCGCCGTTCCGCCGTGCCACGGCGACGGCTTCCCGCAGCGGCTCCGCGAGCGCCGCGTAGCTGCCGACGAGAGCGGGATCGGCTCCCGGCGCGCCTTCGAACGCGTGCTTGAAGCGGATGCTCGAAAATCCGCGTGCCGTGAGAAACTCCGCGATGGCGGGCAGCTCCGGCGCGTTCTTGCGCGTGAGCACCGTCGTCGCGCCGAGCACCACGCCGTGGGTGCGGGAAAGCTCGCGCAGGTGCCGGAGTCCCGCGAGCAACGCGTCGAGCGCGCCCGGACGTTCCACGAGCGTGTCGTGGAGCTCCGGCGTGTGCCCGTGAATCGAGAAATCGACGTGGCTGAGGCCCGCTTCGAGCGCGCGTTCGGCAAACCCCCGATTCTGGAAGCGGATGCCGTTGGTGTTGATGGTCACGGCCTGGAAGCCGAGCTCGCGCCCGCGCCGGCAGAGCTCGACGAAACGAGCGTGCGCCGTCGGCTCGCCGCCGGTGAACGAGAGCACCGTCGAGCCGCGGGAACGCGCGGCGCTCATCTCGCGCTCGATCCACTCGTCGCTGGGATCGAGCTCGGGACGGTTCAGCGTGTCGCGGACGCAGCAGAAGGAGCAATTGGCGTTGCAACGCGTCGTGATGCTGATGAGCGCGACACGGCGCGCAGGCGCGGCGAGCGGCAGCGCAACGGGAACGCCCATGAAGCTCCGCATTCTACCCCGCGCGAGCGCGCGCTGACCAGCCGCCGGGCCGAGCGCGTGGGATCAGCCCGGGAGCGGCGCGGCGCAAGCGTTTCCGAAGCGTTCGGCCTGTCCGCGAGGGATGCCGAAGCACAACGGGCGCGCGCCACAGCCGTCGCAGGGCGGCAGGTGCACGCGAAAATCGACGCCGCCCTGGACCGGCGCGAGCGTGAGGGGAAGCGGCGAGCCCAGAGCGCACACCGGTGGTCCACAAGGGCCGTTCAGACCCTCGAGTGACAGGCCGAGGGCTCGCGCTCGCGTCACGACCGCCGGCAGCACCCGTCGCAGGGACGCGGGATCCGGAACGATGCGCGCGGCCAGCTCACGCTCGAACGGATCCGAGGGGAAGGAGATCATCAGACTCTGGATTCGAGGACCGAAGGTGGTCGCGACGAAATCCGGCAGCCCCGGCATACTCTCCAGGCCCTCGGCGCTGAGCACGGCGTTGAGCTTCACCGGAACGCCGAGCTCGAGCAGGCGCAAGACCCCGGCGACCGTCTTCTCGTGGGTGCCGGGCGCGCGCGTGATCGCGTCCGAAACGCTCGGATCGGCGCTGTGCAGCGAGACGAAGCAGCCGCTGAGCCCCGCCGCCAGCAGGGTTTCGGCGTAGCCGGGCTGGCCCAGGCGGATCGCGTTGGTCTCGAGGGTGACCTGAGCGAAGCCGAGCTCGCGCGCGAAGGCGATGTGCCGCGCGAGATCCTTGTCGAGGGTGGGCTCGCCGCCCGAGACGATCAGGCTGCGGGCGCCCTCGCGATACAGATCCTCGAGCCAGGTCGTGAGCTGGGCGCTGGGGTAGCGTCCCCAGTCCCGGTCCTGCCAGCACATCCCGCAGTTCTGATTGCAGAGAAATCCGGTGCGGACCAGCGCCACCTTGGGCTCCACCCCCTGCACGAGCTGGCGGAAGAAGCCGAGCGGAACCTTCACCGGCAGGGCGCGCAGGCGGCGAGCCAGCGCGGCCGCTTCCGCCACCTGCTTCGGACCGAGCGAGCGCCGCACGCGCTCGGCCATGGTCGCGAGCCGGCGCGCGAGCGGCGCGGCCGCGTGCTCGAGCTCGACGTCGACGCGCACGCCGCGCGCGGTGTCTTCCCGGACGGCGAGGCTCGCGACGCGGTCGGGGCTGCCGAGGACGAGGTGGATCCGTCCCGGCTCTGCCTCCACGTCGATGAGCTCGAGCTCGAAGAGGGGCAGGGCGACGGGGAGCGCGGGTGCCTTCACGAGCAGCCGGGCGATCGCGAGGCAAAGCTCGCGAGCTTCTCGCCGTTCCGCCGTGGGATCGCGGTACCTTCCGGGTTCCTCGGAGGCGTCGCTTTCGACGAGCTTGAGCGCGTGTCGCGCCGGCACGGGAACGATGATAACCCGTTCCGGGGGCGTCGCCCGGGAGCAATTCGGTTTTCAGGCTTCCTGCGCTAAACTCGGCGGTCGCGTGCGCGTCGCGGTGCTGAGCTTTCACAGCCATTCCGATCGGTCCTACCTGGACGATCGGGAGCTCGCCGTGCTCTCCGGGCATCTGCGGAGCGACGGGCTCGAGAGCGATCTGGTCGTGGTGGTGCTCGACGAGGGTAGCGGCGTGACGGGCGGCGAGCCGAACGAGGCCGTGCTCGGCCGGCTGCGCGAGACGCTCGGCCGGTACGACCTGATCGCGTTCCAGCGCGTGTGGCGCCCGGAGCTCGTCGAGGAGCTGCGGGCGGCGCTGCCGGGCAAGGTGTTCGCGTTCTGCGAAGGCGAGCACCCGCTCGAGCGCGTGCCGGCGGACTTCGTGTGCGCGCGGCCGGTCGCGGACTCGCTGTCCGCGCTGGCGCGCCATCTCGAACGGCGCGAGCCCAACCTGCCCGCGGGCGTGGCGGTTCCGGGCGGTGCCACGGCGGCGGCGGCGCGCGCGCTCGGCAAGCTGCGGCCGTTCGCGCCGAACTTGCGCCCGCTGTTCGTGAATCCTGCGGCGCTGCCGGCATCGCGCGCCTTCACGCTGCTCGGGAACGAAGGCTGTCCGTATCAAGCGGATGCTCGCGACAATCCGCTGTACGCGGGCGTGTCGCTGCCGGCCGGGATGGGGCGCGGCTGCGCGTTCTGCACGACGGGCAATCACTACGCGCGGCGCCCGGATGTCGTCGGGTTCTTGCTCGAACAGCTCGGCTACGTCGTGGAGCACGCGCCGGAGCAGCGCCTGTTCGTGCTCAAGGATCAGAATCCGTTCGCGTACCTCGACGATCTGATCGACGCTTGCCGCGGGCGGGGCATCCGGGGGGTCACGTTTCTGCTCGAAACGCGGGCGGATTGGTTCTTGAAGGGGGTGACGCGCTTCGTGCGCGCGCTTTCGCTCGCGCGCGAGGCGGGCCTCGTGATTGCGCCGTACCTCGTCGGTATCGAAAATTTCTCGCAGGCCGAGCTCGATCGCTTCAACAAGGGCATCAGCGCCGCGCAAAACGAGGAATTTCTCGCCGCGCTGTGGCGCTGGAAGGCGGAGTACGGCGCGGCGTTCGAGCTGTCGCACGCGTCCTTCGGCTTCGTGCTGTTCACGCCCTGGACGACGCTCGCGGATCTCCGGGAAAATCATGCAGCGCTGGCGCGCACTCGCTTCCACGAGCTCCGCGGCAAGTTGCTGCTGTCCCGCGCGCGCCTCTATCCGGACACGGCGCTCTACTACCTCGCCGAGCGGGACGGCTTGCTGGAGCCGCGCTTCGCCTCACCGGACGAGGACAACTCGCGACGCTTCGGCTACCTGCCGGCGCACCCCTGGCGCTTCCTGCACGCCGAGGTCGCACACTTCTCGCGACTCGCGACCGAGCTCGCCGAGGAACGGGGCGGGCGCGACGAGCTCGCGCTGTTCGACGTGCTGCTCGACGCGGCGAAGGAGCCGGACTTCACGGCGCTCGACAGCGCTCGGCTGCGCGCGCGGCTGGCCGAAAAGGAGCGAAAGGGCGCGTCTGCGCGTCCGGCACGCACGGCGCGCGTCGTCACGAACCTTCGCTGCAACCAGGCTTGTCGGTACTGCACGAGCCGCAGCCCGAGCGACGATCCCGCGGCGATCGCGGCGCGCGCCATCGTGGCGCGCATCGACGAAGCAGCGCGAAGCGGGGCGGAAGAGCTCGTGTTCACCGGCGGCGAGCCGACGCTGAGAAAGGACCTCGTGGCGCTCGTGGCGCGCGCGCACGCGAGCGGCTTTCGTTCGATCACGCTCGAGACCAACGCGACGCAGCTGGACGGCGAGTTCGCGGCTGCGCTTGCCAGCGCCGGAGTCTCTCGCGCGCGCGTGAACCTGGCTTTCTGGGGCGCCGGGCTCGACGAGCTCACGCAGGATCCCGGCGGGTTCGAAGCGACCCGGCGCGGCCTGGCCGCCCTCGAGCAGGCCGGAGTGACCATCGAGATCACGACGGTCGTCGTGCGTTCGACCCTGGCCCGGTTCACGAACCTGCCCGGCGAGCTTGCGCGCGAGTTTCCGTCGATCAAGACGCTCTTCGCTCGCCTGCCGGTCGAGAGCCCCGACGCGTCCGAGCTCGTGCCGCTGCTGGAAGCCGTGCCTGCGCTCGGCGCCTTGGAGTCCGCGTGCCGCGCCGCAGGCCTGCGCCTGGTGCTCGAGCGACGCGTCTAGGTCGAAACCCGCTCGAAGAGCTCGGCCATCAGATCGTCGAGACCGGCATGGCTCGCCGCGCTCACGAGCCGGAGCTCGAGCCCGAGCGCCGCAAACTCGCCCTTCGCCGTCGCGTACGCTTCGACGACCTCGGGACGATCGGCCTGGGTCATGGCGACGATCTCGGGGCGGCGGGCGAGGTCGGGATCGAAGGCGGCGAGCTCCTTGCGGAGCGCCTGGTAGTCTCCGAGGGGAGTGCGGCCCGGTTCGTCGGAGATGCACACGAGGTGCAGGAGCAGGCGCGTGCGGTCGAGGTGGCGCAAGAAGCGCGTTCCGAGGCCCAGGCCCTGGCTGGCTCCGGGAATGAGCCCCGGGATGTCGGCGATGACGAAGTTCTTGCCGAGTCCGCGGCGAGCGTCGCCGAGGGTCACGACGCCCAGGTGCGGCTCGAGCGTCGTGAAGGGGTAGTCGGCGATTTTCGGGTGCGCGCGGCTGACGGAGCTGATGAGCGTGCTCTTGCCCACGTTGGGGAAGCCGAGCAGTCCCACGTCGGCCATGACCTTGAGCTCGAGGCGCAGATCGCGGCGCTCGCCGGGCTCGCCGGGCTCGGCGCGGCGCGGCGCGCGGTCGGTGGGAGTCGCGAAGTGCTTGTTGCCGCGGCCGCCGCGCCCGCCGTGCGCGATCACGACGCGGCTCGTCGCCATCAAGAGCTCGTCGAGCTTCTCGCCGCTTTCGCGATCGAACACGACCGTCCCGATCGGTACGCGGATTTCCAGATCGCGGCCGCCCTTGCCGTAGCAGTCCTTGCCTTCCCCGGGCGCACCCTTCTCCGCCCGATGGACGCTCTGCGGTCCGAGGTCGTAGAGCGTGCCGAGGCCCGGATCCGCGACCAAGATCACGTCGCCGCCGCGGCCGCCGTCGCCGCCTGCCGGCCCGCCGAAGGGCACGTACTTTTCGCGCCGGAAGGCGATGCAGCCTTTGCCGCCGTCACCGGCCTCGACACGGATCTCACATTCGTCGATGAAACGCATGGGGCGAGCGGAAGTCCAAGAATCCGGGGCGCGTGCTTAGCACCGCTCGGCGGTTTCGTCCCAGAATCGCTGCCCGCGCGTGAATTACGGTCGCAGAACCTCCGCGATCGCCTCGCCGTGGCGGCTCGCCTCGGCCTTTCGCGAGCCTGATCCTCGAGGAAGCGTCGAATTTTCGGCGAGTGCGCCTCGGCCCGGGCGGTCGTCCCGTGGCACGTCGCTTGCTCCTCCCGCTCGTTCCCAAGGAGTATTCCCGATGAAGAGAGCTCGATGTGCCGCTTTCGCCCTGTGCTTGCTCGGCGCGGGGGCGATGGCCTGCAGCGAAGAGGTCGACGAAATCACGAACACCATCACCTGCCACGACGTGTGCCAGCGCTACGCCGACTGTTTCGACGACGACTACGACGTCGACGCCTGCACCGACCGTTGCGAGGACTCGGCCACCCCCGACGAGGAGAAGGAAGCCGAGCTCGAGGAATGCGACGCCTGCATC
>DASXWF010000856.1:0-1850 GCA_036503835.1 Polyangiaceae bacterium
CAGCGAACCGAAACGGCTTCTCGAGGACCATCTCGGGGAGAGAGTGACCGATCCCGACCCGCGCGGGTCAAGATCCGCCACCACTGTCGCCCTGGCAGAGCAACCGGCCGCCGTTCCACGCTTCCAACGGCGGCCGGTCACTCCCCTCCCGCTCAGCCCCCGGCGCTTCCCGTCCCGAACCCGGTGCCCCCGAATCCGGTCCCGCCCGTTCCGGGGAACGCCCCGGCGGATCCGCCCGTTCCGGGGAACGCTCCGGCGAACCCGCCCGTTCCGCCGTACCCGCCTTCGTACTGGCACGTCGAGCTGCAGCCGTCGTCCGACACGGTGTTCTCATCGTCGCACGTCTCATCGGGCCAGTCCGCGAAGCCGTCGCCGCAAACGATCGCTCTGCACGGCTCTCCCGGCTCCCAGCACGCGTAGCCTGGTTCTGTTTCACACGTGGCGGAGCAGCCGTCGCTCGAGCTCTCGTTGCCGTCGTCGCATTGTTCATACGAACCTGACGGACTTCCGGCAAAACCGCCGCTGCCTCCGGTGCCGCTGCCCGAGTTGGGAATGAAGTCCTGGAACCCATCGCCGCAGCGAGGCAGCCGGCAGGGCTCACCCGGACTCCAGCAGATGTAGCCGGGCTCCGGTTCGCAGCTGGCATTGCATCCGTCACCACTCGTCGTGTTGCCGTCGTCACAGGCTTCGTAGAGCCACACGCGGCCATCCGAGGTCGCCCCCGCGGCTCCGCCCGTCGCGATTCCCGCGCTGCCTCCAGTCGCGATGCCCGACCCACCGCTTCCGAAGCTCGTGCCCGCGGTTCCAGAGCCCATGCCGCCAGCGCCTGCAACCGGCTCTTCTCCGGGCACGTAGTACGAATCCCGCAGGCCGTCACCGCACACGACTTCATGGCAGGCGCCGGCGGGAGGATCGCCGATATCGACGCTGAAGGTACGACAAGCGTACCCGCTCTCAAGCGTGCACGTCGAACTACAACCGTCTCCAGACGTGGCGTTGGAGTCGTCGCACTCCTCGAATTCCCAGCCTCCTAGTCCGTCGCCGTACGAGTCGATGCGACCATCGCCGCACGCGGTGAGCACGCAGGTGCCCGTCCAGTCGCACGTGTAGCGTGCATCGACCTCACACTCCGAGCACCCATCGTCCGAAACGGCGTTCCCGTCATCGCACTGCTCGGGATAGCTCCGGAAGCCGTCGCCGCACACGCCCGGCGGATTGATCCCACCGGCGAAACCAGCGGTACCGATCGTGCCGGCCGTCCCGAAACCTCCGGTGCTGAGCGATCCACCAGTTCCCGGCGCGCCGGCGTTCGAGGCCCCACCTTGACCGGAACCCATGCCGCCTGCGCCAGCACTGTTCGGGGCACCAGCAGAGCCTGTCCCCGCCGTTCCGGGTCCACCCGGATCGCAATCATGTCCGTGCCCGTGCCCGTGCCCGTGCCCGTGCCCATGCCCGTGCCCGTGCCCATGCCCATGCCCGTGCCCGTGCCCGTTGCCGTTGCCGTGGCCGTGGCCGTGGCCATGACCGTGACTCTGTCCCTGGTGCTGAGGTCCCTTTTCTCCCCGCCCTCGGTCCCTGCGCGCACCGCGCTCGCCGGATCCTGAGGGGTTACCTCGATACTGAGCGCCCTCGGTTTCGAGAGCAGTGGTGGTCGGGTCGTCCGCTGCTCCACAGCCTGTCAGCAGCACGAAGCCCGCACAAAGCATCGCGCCCGACGAAATCTTTTTTCTGCTCCCCGTCAGTCTCATGAGAAATCTCCGCCAAGGCCAGCCAAGCCAACGTGAGGAGCGAGCCGACCATCGACCCGAACGCCACGAGCGACCGCAAGAATGCGGCCTTGGCACAGACTG
>DASXWF010000857.1:0-5267 GCA_036503835.1 Polyangiaceae bacterium
GTTGCGAAGAGGTTGCGAAGAGGGCAACGCCGTCCCACATTTGATGGACCGGAGAAGTCTTTGGCTCCGGCATTTCGCGCGATGTCCTGGTCGCCCCGTCATGCGGGCCTCGCGGCCCTGCTGCTCCTGCCGATGCTCTCGGGGCGCGCCGATTCGCGCACGCAGCTGGCGTCCGAACGCGCACCGATTCGCCTGCCCGCCGCGTCGCGAGCACTCCCCGCGGTGATGCCCGAGCGCGCGCCGTACGCCGTCGCGGAGCCGGAGAATCTCGACAGTCGCTGTGATGATCTGATCGAGCGCGCGCTCGCTGCGCCGGCGAGCCAGGGCACGCCGGGGCTCGACAGCGCGCGCGGCGTGGTGCTCCTGTCCGCGAAGGCGGAGCCGACCGTGTTCTCGCGCACGCCCGCTACGGCGACCGGCGGCAGCGAAGCAACCGAGACGTACCGCGCGATGCTGCTCCGCACCAGCTCGCCCTGGAGCATGATCTCGCGGCTCTGGCCGGTGTTTTCGGCGAACCCCGAGCTCGGTCGTTCGGTGCTGTTGCGCGAGGGTTACCTCTACGCCGAGAGGCCCGAGCTCGCCTTCGCGCTCGTGGACCTCGTGGCCGCTCAGCTGCTCTTCAGCGACAAGCAGATCTGGATCCAGCGCGGCGAGCGCACGCTCACGGCCGAGCGCTCCAAGAGCGGCCACTACGTTTTCGCCGACGGCGCGGAGCGCGGCGAGCGCGTGCGTCTCCTGCTCTTCGATCGCATCGGCGTGGGGACCCCTCCGCCTGCCCTGCATCGCGACTTCCGCGCGCTGCGCGAGACGCTCGGCTTCGACCGCGCGAAGATCGTCCACCAGACCGAGAGCACGATCGTCGCCGACCTCCGCTACGGCAAGCTCTGGGTGCGGACGCTGCTTCACGCGGAAGGCGCGCACGTCTCGCGCAGCTGCGAGAGCGTGAGCGCCGACAACGCGCCGATCCTCGCCGGACACCGCGTCGAGCACGCGCGGCGGCAGCGAGTGCTCGAGCCGCTGCGGCGCGGCATGGTGATGGGCATCGAGGACGGGCTGCCGTTCGACGAGCCGATCACGGAGTACGGGCAACAGGACGGGCGGCTGCGGCGCCTCTGGCTCCAGGCGTACCTCGGGCGCCAGTCGGACTACGAGTTTCAGGGCGACAAGTACTACGTGTTCAACGCCGCGGGGCGCCCACTCGTGCCGGAGGTCTGCGTCGATTACATCTTCGACAGCTTCGAGCGCTCGGGCGGAACGTGGTGGCGCCCGCGCGGAGAGCCGCGCGAGCGCGTGGTCGGAAAGGTCGACTTCGCGACGATGTCCGACGAAACGTTGCGGCGCGCCACGAGCTTCATCGATTACGCGACCGCTCATCCTGATTCGTTCGACGTGGTGACGCTGCCGGAAGAGGAGCGCGTGCCCTTCAAATTCGGCAAGCGCCTCTCCGACTACTTGATCGAGGAAGCGGACCACTATCGGCCGGGCGATGTCGTGCTGATCCGCGGCTACGCGCCCTGGGACAAACCCTGGAAGCCGAAGATCCAGCACACGCATTCGTTCTTCGTCTACGAGAGCGATCCGGTGACCGGCATGCCCATCCTCCTCGCCGGCAATCCGGGGCGGCCGCTCCTCCAGACCTGGCAGTTCGAAGCGTTCCGAACGCCCGACCGCAGCATCTGGACGCGCGTTCGCCCGCACCTCGGCTGGCTCGAGTCGGTCGTCGCCGAAGATCTGCCTGGCCAGCCGCTGCCCTCGCCGGTGCCCCTCTCGGTCGATCGCAACGAACGGCCGCCCCCGCCTCCGGTGCCGTCGGGTGCCGACGCGGGTATCGAGTCGCGCGCCGGCTAGCCAACTCTCGGTCGGTCACGCTCCCGGCGGCATTTCGGGGGCCCCATTTCACCAGCGGCGGATTTTGCGGGCGGCATTATGCTCAAGGCATGACGCGCAGTGCCCGCTACTTCGCGCCCTTCGGTCCCGAGGGGCAGAACCGCATCGACGAGGAGCTCGCTCGCCGCCTTCTGGCAATCGCGCTCGGCTACGGCGGCGACTATGCAGACCTGTTTTTCGAGTACCGCGCCGAGGGCGGGCTCGTCTTCGAGGAGGGGATCACCCGCAGCGCCTCTCGGGGAGTGAGCCTCGGTCTCGGGGTCCGAGTTCAGAAGGGAGACGCGACCGGGTACGCCCACGTGGAGGACCTCGAGTGGGATTCGATGCGCCGTGCAGCCGAGACCGCCGCGCGCATCGCGAGCTCCGGCTCGAGTCCGGCGCCGGTTCGGCTCGACCCGCTCGTGCTGCCGGAGCGCTACCTCCTCGACATCCCGAGCATCGACGTTTCCGGGGTCGAGAAGCGCGCGCTGCTCGAGCGCGCGAGCCGCGCCGCGCACGCGGTCGATCCACGCATCGTGAAGGTCAGCGTCTCGCTCGGGGAAGCCATCCGGGAGATCCTGATTTTCACGAGCGACGGCAAGACCGCGTACGACGTGCAGCCGATGATTCGCTTCGGTGTTTCGGCCGTCGCCGAGCAGGGCGGCAAGCGCGAGTCGGGGAGCAGCGGTGGCGGCGGCAGGAAGACGCTCGCCTACTTCGACGACAAGAGTCCCGAGTGGCATGCCCGCGAAGCCGCGCGCAAGGCGCTGGTACTGCTCGATGCTCGCCCCGCGCCCGCCGGTCAGATGCCGGTGGTGCTGGCGCCGGGCGACAGCGGCATTTTGCTGCATGAAGCGGTCGGCCACGGCCTCGAGGCGGACTTCAACCGCAAACGCACCAGCAACTATACGGATCAGGTCGGCAACCGCGTCGCGAGCGAGCTCTGCACGGTCGTGGACGATCCCACGTTCCTTCAGAGTCGCGGTTCGATCAACGTCGACGACGAGGGCGTCCTGCCCGAGAAAAGCGTGTTGATCGAGGGCGGCATCCTGCGCGGCTACATGCAGGATCGGCTCTCGGCGCGCCATTTCAAGGTCAGGCCGACCGGAAACGGACGCCGCGAGAGCTTCGCCTGCGCTCCGATGCCGCGCATGACGAACACCATCCTCCTGGCCGGCGAATCGGACCCCGAAGAAATCATCAGGAGCGTGGATCGCGGCATTTATGCCAAAACCTTCGGCGGCGGTCAGGTCGATATCTCAAATGGGGACTTCGTGTTCTCCCTGACCGAGAGCTACCTCATCGAAAACGGTCGCCTGACGGCTCCTTTGAAAAACGTGAACCTCATCGGCAACGGTCCCGAAACATTACGCGACGTAACGTTGCTGGGTAACGACGTGGCGTTATCCGATGGAATCTGGACCTGCGGAAAAGATGGACAAAGCGTACCGGTCGGAGTCGGCTGCCCAACCCTCAAGATCGGGCGAATCACCGTTGGCGGCACAGAAATCTCTCGATAAGTCGCTGAGCCGGCCGAAGAGTTTCGTGGCCGTCGTCGGTCACGGGCCCATGCTCGAGCGAGAAGAGGGCGCGGCGACCACGCTGCGCCAGCTCGGTGCGACGGTGCGGACGCTCGACCTCTGGGACGACCCGGTGAACCTGATCGCCGACGACGACGATGAGCTCGAGGTGCGGCCCCGCGCGCTCGTCTTCGAAGCGCTCGATCGCCCGGATCTGGCGGTCGCGGCGCTGCGCGCCGTGCGCAAGGAGCCTTACTTCGACAACGTCGGCGCGGTGATCGCGGTGACGGTCGGGCAGATCGCGCGCATCGAGCCGTCGAGCGGCTTCGATGATTTCGTGCTGCACCCGTACGTGCCCGAAGAGCTGTACGGTCGCATCCGCGCGCTCGAGTGGCGGCGCAGCGAGTTCGCCACGGAAGAGCGGCACAAGGTGGCCGGGATCGTGGTCGACAAGGCCGGTCACGAGGTCTACGTGGACGGCCGCTCCGTGCAGCTCACCGCGAAGGAGTTCGCGCTGCTCGCCTATCTCTGCGAGCGCCGCGGCAAGGTGCTCTCGCGCGAGCACCTGCTCGCCCGTGTCTGGGGCAACCGTTACGAAGGCGGGCCGCGCACGGTAGACATCCACGTGCGCCGGCTGCGCGCCAAGCTCGGTCCGGCGCTCCCGCTCGAGACCCTGCGCGGCTCCGGCTACAAGCTCCGCTCTCCCGACAACGAAGAGCCCGGCCGCAGCCGCGACCCCGAGCCCGCCGAAGGCTGAAAGCTTCGCGAATCCCCGCGGACTTCGCCGTCCGCGAGGACTGCGCGCCCTTTTGCTAGGCTTCGGCGGGCATGGCGGCGCAGAAGAAGCACAAACCCCTCGTGGTGATCTCGATGGGCTGCCCTTCGGGGATCGGCCCCGAGGTTTCGGTGGCGGCGGCGGCACGCGCCAAGGTCCCCGCGGTCATCGTCGGCGACGTGGGAACGCTGCTCGAGGCGGCGCTGCTGGTCGGTGTCCCCGAGCGCGTGCTCGAGCCGTTCGACGGGTCTGCGCCGCGCGCCGGCTCGATCGGCGTGCTGCAGGCGGGGCCGGCGCTGCGTCCGGCCGATCGTCGCCCCGGAAAGCCGGGACGCGCCGCCGGCGCCGCGCAGCTGGCGGCGATTGAAGCCGCCTATCGCCTCGTCAAGCGAACGAAGGGCAGCGTGCTCGTGACCGCTCCCGTCAGCAAGGCGGCGATCGCGGGCTCGGGAGTGCGCGGCGCGAGCCGCTTCACCGGTCACACCGAGTGGCTCGAACGCCTCGACGGCGCGCGCACGAGCATCATGTGCTTCGTCTCGAAGGAGCTCGCGACGAGCCTCGTCACGACGCACGTCCCGCTCGCGCGCGTGCCGGGTCTCCTCAAACCCGAGCGCATCGCCGACGCCGCCATCCTGCTCGCGCGCCTGCTCGCGCAGCTCGGCAAGCGCCGGCCGCGCGTCGCGGTCGCGTCCCTGAACCCGCACGCCGGCGAAGGCGAAATGTTCGGCGACGAGGAGCGCCGCGCGATCGTCCCGGGCATCGCCCGCGCCCGGAAGCGCGCGTCCGGAGCCGTCATCAGCGGACCGGTCGGCGCCGAAACCGCGTACCGCAAGATGCGGGGCGGCGCCTACGACGGCGTCGTCGCGATGTACCACGACCAGGCGACCATCCCCATGAAGCTCGTCGCCTTCGGCGAAGCGGTCAACGTCACGATGGGCCTCTCCATCCCGCGCACGAGCGTCGATCACGGAACCGCGTACGACATCGCCTGGCAAGCCAAGGCCGACCCGCTCGGCATGCAGCGCGCGATCGAGCTCGGCGTGAAGCTCGCCTGACGTTGGACGCTACCAGCGCTGGACGTTGCTCGCGACGAAGAGCAGCGCCAC
>DASXWF010000858.1:0-2839 GCA_036503835.1 Polyangiaceae bacterium
AGACGGTCGCCGCGGAGATCGCGCACGAGATCCGCTACCCCATCAACTATTTCCGTACCCTCTTCGAGCGCAGCGCCCGCAAAGTGGAGCTGACGGACGACGATATCGACGTCGGCCGCGAAGAGGTCGAGCGTCTGGAACGCCTCGTCTCGGGTCTGAAGCGGATGGCGGCGCATCGTATCGAGCGGCTCCCGACCACGCTTTCGGAGCTCGCGCTGCGCGTGGGCACGCTGCTGCGCGATTCGCTGGATCGGCGCCGGATCGAGACGGATCTCGGGCACGGCGTGACGCTGCGCTGCGATGCGGACAAGATGACGCAAGTGCTCGCTAATCTGCTCTCCAACGCGCTCGAGGCGTGCGGGCCGAACGGTCGCATCGGCATCTGCTGGCGCCCGCTCGAGAACGGCGGCGGGGAGCTCGCGGTGTGGGACGACGGGCCCGGGTTCGTGGGCGATCCGTCGCGGCTGTTCGCGCCCTGGTACACGACGAAGCCGCGCGGTACGGGACTCGGGCTCGCCATCACGCACCGGCTCGTGCGCGCTCACGGCTGGAGTATCGCGGCGCACATCGGTGATTCGCGCACGCAGTTCGTCGTGACGGTGCGCGGCGAGGACATCGTGCGCGAGAGCGAGCCGGCCGAGTTGCCGAAGAAGAGCGCCGCGAGGGTCGCGTGAAGCTCCTGGTCGTGGACGATCAGCGCAGCGCGCGGCGCGTGCTCAGGAATTTGCTCGCCGAGCTACCGGATCTGGAGATCCTCGAGGCCTCGAGCCTGGACGAGGCGAAGGAGCGCATCGAGAGTCAGACTCCGGACGCGATGCTCGTCGATATCCGGCTTTCGCCGGAGCCGACGGACCGCGGCGGGCTCGCGCTGCTCAAGTGGCTGCGCCAGACCGGGCGCTCGACGCCGGCGGTCATGGTCACTTCCTCCACGGAAATGGCCGAAATCCGTGAGGCGATGCGGCAGGGCGCGCAGGATTACGTGCTGAAGGACGAGCTCGGGCCGGAGATGCTCCTGCCGATCGTCGCCGGTATCCGCGAGCGGCTGCAGCTGCGCGGCGAGGTGGTGCAGCTCCGCCAGCACCTCCAGGATTCGTTCGGGCCGTCCTCCTTCGTGGGGTCTTCGCCCCCGATGGAGCGGGTGAAGCGCCTGATCGGCCGCGTCGCCGACGCCGACGCGCCGGTGCTGATCTCGGGAGAGACCGGCAGCGGCAAGGAGATGGTCGCGCGCGCCATCCACCACGGCAGCCGGCGCTCGAGCCAGCCGTTCCTGGCCGTGAACTGCTCGGCGCTGCCCGGAACGCTGATCGAGTCCCTGATCTTCGGCCATCACCGCGGCGCCTTCACGGGGGCGGTCACGCGCATGCGCGGGCAGCTCGAGCTCGCGGGCGAAGGCACGCTCTTGCTCGACGAAATCGGCGAGATGCCGGTCGAGCTGCAGGCCAAGCTCCTGCGCGTCCTCGAGGATCGGCGTTTCCGGCCGCTCGGCGGCGAGGAGGAGCTGCCGCTCAAAGCGCGCGTCATCGCCGCGAGCCACGTCGACCTCCAGCGCCACATCGCCGAGGGCCGCTTCCGCGAAGACCTGTTTTACCGCTTGAACGTCGTCTCGATCGAAGTCCCCTCGCTCGCCGACCGCGGCGACGACGTCGTCCAGCTCCTGCACGCCTTCGCCGCCAGCCTGAGCCGCAAGCTCCGCTTCACCGACGCCGCGGTCGAGTGGATCCTGCGCCGGCGCTGGCCCGGCAACGTGCGCGAGCTCCGGAACGCGGTCGAGCGACTGGCGTTGCTCTCGGACTCCGACATCATCGACGTCGCCGTCCTCGAAGACCTGATCGGCGGCCAGCTCAGCGACAACGCGCGCGAGGTCGACCGCATGGCGCGCGCCATCCTCGCCCTCCCCTCGCGCATCGGCTCGAAGCTCGACATCATCGAGCGCGCCGTCCTGCACCACGCCGTCGAGATGTGCAGCGGCAACAAGAGCGCCGCCGCGCGCCTGCTCGGCGTGAACCGCAAATCCCTCGAGCGCAAACTCGACCGCTTCTCGGATCCCCCGGAGACCGAAGAGCAAACGCCCGAAGAAAAAGAGCTGCTGGAGAAAGCCGCGGCCGACAAACCGCCGATTCAGTGAGGCTCGGGCGCGCCGGCTGACGCGACGCGCAGCGTGGGCACGAGCGCGAGCGCGGCACAGAGCGCGAACACCACGAACGCCGGGAAGAGCCCCGACCAGCCGTAGCGCGCCGCGAGCGCCGGCACGACCAGGCCCTGTGCGAGCGCCCCGCACGAGCCGAGGCCGTTCACGAACCCCGTCGCGAGCGCCGGCGTGAGTACCCCTCCCGCGTCCTGAGCGGCGGGACCGGACAGGAGCGCGTCCGGTCCGAAGAGGAGCGCGCCGAGGAGCGCGAGCCAGAACACGTTCTGGAGCGTTCCCGACCCTCCGAAGACGACATACAGCACGAGCGCAAGCACGAGCCCGACCAGCGATACCAGCGCCCACGTGGAGCGCCCGCGCGCCGGCACGCGATCGGAAAGGCGTCCGAGCACCACCACGCCGACGACGCCCCCCGCGTCGAACGCCGTCGAGAGCCATGCGGCATCGCGCGTGGTGAACCCGAACCTGTCCGACAGGTAGTAGGGCAACCAGAAGAGCAGCGCGTAGCGAATCAGCTTGATGAAGAAATAGCTCGCACCGTAGAGCCAGAGCCGCGCGCTCCGCACGATGCTCCACACGGCACGCCGGCGCTCGTCGCGAAGTCGTTCCTGTTCGGCGGCAGCATGCTCCGCCCCAGAAACCTCGTGCCCGCCGAGAGGACGCTCGACCGCGGGTAAAAACGCGAGAACGACG
>DASXWF010000859.1:0-6945 GCA_036503835.1 Polyangiaceae bacterium
AGCTGCTGTAGCAGCAGACGCCACAGCTGCAGGTGTCGTCGTAGTTGCAGGTGAACGTGCCCGTGCAGGGTGCACCGGTCATCGGGCGCGCCTCGGGGCAGCTTTCGAGCACGGCTGCCGCGCCGCCCTCTCCCGCGACGCCGGCTGCGCCGCCGAAACCACCCATCCCGCCGGCACCCGTGTCGTCGCCGTAGAAGTCCTGGCAAATCCCTTCCGACGAACAGAACGCGGTGACCGGCTCCGCGCAGGCGCCGCACACGATACCGGAGCCGCAGTTGCTTTCGGCGTACTCGGTCTCGAGCTCCCGGAGCCTCGCCTCGGCGTCGGCGTTGGCGGGATTCACGAACGTCGTGCAGCCGCAGGCGAGACCGATGGCCGAGGGCTTCGTGCACTGCTCGACGGAGAGCTCCGGGTTGCACGCCTTCGCGGCGCTCATGGCTGTGGCGTACTGGTTTTCGATCGTGAGGCAGCGATTGCACGCGATCTGCGTGCAGCCCACGCCGTCCGGCGTGCACGAGCACGTGTTGCACCCGTCGCCTGCGGCGAACGTGGCGCCTACCGGGTACTCCGTGCCGTTGTAAAGACACGTCGCCACCGGGTCATCCCCGCCCCTGCCGGCGTTGCTGCCGCCCCGTCCGGAACCACCGCCGCCACGGCCTGCGTCGTTACCGCCGCCGCCGGCGCTGCTACCGCCCCGCCCGGCACCGCTGCCGGCGCTGCCCGCGTTGCTGCCTCCGCGACCCGCCTCGCTCCCGTCTTCTTCCTCTTCCCGGTAAGAAGCGCCGCCGCACGCTGCGACGAGCAGCGCCGTCGCCACCCATTTCGCGCTTTGCCTTCTGTGCACCGTCAACTCCCCGGAAAACCTAGCACGTCCGCCGGCGCCGTCTGCTTCGGGCCGCCCGCCGTTTCCTCGGGGACGGAGCCAATGTTGACCTGAGTTCGGGGGTGTGCAGCACTTGATCGATGCCCATGCGTGCAAAGCTCCTCATCGGGATTTCTACGCTCTCACTGTTGTCCTGCACCGGCGACGTGAACACCGGGGACGACGCGACGCCGGGAGGCGGTGGAGCGGGCGGGTCCGGAGCGACCGCGGGTGCGCCGGGCGGTGCGGGTACGAGCGGCGCTGCTCCCGGCGGCGCCGGCAGCGGTGGTACCTCGAGCGGCGGCCGGGCCGGCGGCTCGACGGGCGGCGCTGGCGCCGGTGCTGGTGGCGTCACGGGCGGATCCGGCGGCGGAGCAAGTGGCTCGGCAGGCGCTGCCGCGACCGCCGGCACCGGTGGCACGAGCGGCGCTGGAGCCGGCGCTGGAGGTAGCGCGGGAGGCGGCGGGCTGCCGCCGACGCTCGGTCCGAGAATCACGACGACGGCGGTGAGCGTGTCGGGTGGAGTGAAGGAGGGCGTTCGGAATTGGAGCATCTGGGGGCAGCGCGATCTCGTGATTGCGCCCGTGTTCACCGCGCCGCTCGCCGATTGCACGACGCTCGTCTGCTACACGAGCGGGGACGAGGACGCGCCGACGGCGCACGTCGTCCGCCTGAGCGCGCAGGATCAGCTCGATCAGGAGCTCGTGACGGAGCCGGGCGTGGAGTGCCGGGGGCTCGCAGCCGGGGAGGACGGCGCGTTCGCCGCGCTGCTCTGGAACGACGAGGACAACGCCGATCCGCCCGTCGATACGATCGCGGTTCATCGCTACGGAGCCGACGGATCGCCGGTCGGCCGCACCGAGCTCGTCAACGACGACAATCACCCGACCGATTTCGGTCTCGGCGAGAGCCGGCTCGAGTACGGCGACGGTCGTTACGGCGCGTACTACCACGTGCACTCGCTCTCGGGTCATGAAGGCGACACGCTCAAATGGGTCGACGCGGCGAGCGGCGCCGAAACGACCGAGTGGGACTGGGGTTGCTCGCACAGCATGAGCAACACCCTCACCTACAACGCGAGCCTCGGGGACTTCGTGTCCGCGTGCGTCACCGACTGTTACCCGGGAACGGACGGCGACTTCGAAACCGCGAGCATCGGCGGCGTCTACCTCGACAACCGCCGCAAGGTCACGGACGTGGCGGCCGGCTGCAACGGGGACGTCGCCGGAGAGCTCGGCAGCGCCGCGGCGTCGCCCGACGGATGGAAGCTCGTTTTCAACGCGCACCAGGCGCCGACCGAGCTCGGTCAGGATTCGTACGACGAATCCAGCATGAACCAGGACATCGCATTCGCGAGCGTGAACGGCGATCGCATGCCGGGGAGCGTGGTCTTTCTCACGAGCACCGCCTCCGTGAACGAAATGGATTCGTCGATCGCGCTCTACATGCCCGAGGCGACCGAGCAGTACCTCGTGGGCTGGGCGGAAGGGGAGGGCGATGCGTACAAGCTCGCGGTCGTGGACGCCGCGGGCGCGATCCTCGAAGCGCCGCTCGACGTGACCGCGACCGCCCGGTGGGGCCGTCGCGACGATCCTTTCCGCAAACACCACGACGGTGACGTCGTGTGGGCGTGGTTCGACGAGCCGGGCAGCACGACCCTGAATTTCACGCGCGTCGACGCGGGCGTCGCGTACGCGTGCGAGTGACGCTGGGAGTGGTACCGTCGCCGAGCAGCCAGCGACGCTGCTCCTGCTCGGCGCGCTGATCGCGTGCGCCTCGCCGCCTCGGCGGACCTCGGAAGCTCCGTCGTCTCGCGAGCCCTCGGTGATCGCGGTTCCGAGTGCCGCGCCGAGTCCGCAACCCGCCGTCCCTGCTACGAGCTCGCCCGGGGCGAGCGCCGCCTCGCCGCTGCGCGAGGCGCCGGAACCCCCGCGCTGTTCCTTGCGCGAGGAGCTCGAGAATCCGTTCAACCCCGCCGTCCTCGGCGGGGACGCGGCGGCGTGGTCGAAACGCGTCCGCGAGCGGCTGCTGCCGGTGGAGGAATCGGAGGAGTTCGTCGCAGCGTCCGCGTGGCGTGCCGTCGAAGCGCTCGCGAGCGGAGATTTTCGTGAGCTCTCGAAGCAGGTCGGGCCGGAGGGCCTCTGCCTGCGCGCTTCGAAGGGCGCGGAGTGTTTGCAACTCTCGCGGGCGGAGGTCGCTCGTTGTGGAACCGAACGGAAGAAGCACGACTGGGCGATCGACAGCGGCGAAGACGGCCCCACGCTCCTCACCTGCAGCGAAGCCGTCCGCAAGATCTTCCTGCGCCCGAACATCCGCCGCCCGAGCCGCGTCACCCACAACTGCTTCCCCGAACCCGGCCGCGGCAACAACTCCCAGTCCGTCGTCCTGAGGCCGGCGCGCTCGTTCGTCGAGTTTCACGTCGCCGGCACGTCGTGGCTCAGCTTGTGGCTCGTCTTCGACGATCCGCCGCAGCCACCCGCCGCCGACTCGTGCGCAGGTACCGCGTGCGACGAGCGTACCCAGCTGATCTTGGTCGAGCTGATCGCAGAGTACTGGGGACCCTGAGACGGCTTGCCTCAGGGTCCGTTCCTCACCGAGAGCGTGTAGGTATCGCAGCTCGCGCCGCTGGTTCGCAACACGCGAACCCGCAAGACCATAAGAACCTCAGCCACCGATCATAGCCGAAAGGGTGCCCCCCCGGGGCGAAAACACAGCGCTGCCACGCTTCGCGACTGCTGACTCGAGGGCAGTCGCCTTCGAATCGCGTGCCGAACGCCACCCCTGGGCTCCGGCCTCCAGCCGTGCGATCGCTCATCCCAACAGGAGGTCCGCGTGAGAGGAACGAAGTCGAAGGCAAAGCAAGCGACGCGCAAGGACGCGAGAGCGACCCGCGAGACGGTGAGCGCGAGGTCGTCCGCAAAACCCAAGGCGCCCGCGAAGAGAAAGGCGTCCGGGAAAGCCAAGGTGCTCGCGAAGGCGAAGGTGACGAACGGCGCTCGCGGCGATCGTCCGCGACTCGAGCGGGTGGCCTTCACCATGCTGCAGGTGGAGAACCCGACCCGCGCCCGCTCGTTCTACGAAAAGCTGCTCGGTCTCGAGCGCGGCCTCTCCTCGCCGGACGGTACGTGGACCGAGTACGACCTTCCCGGCGGCGGTTGTCTCGCGCTGTTTCGGCATCCGGCGGGCACCTTCGAGCGCAGCGGCGGGGCTGCCCTCGCGTTCGAAGTCAGCGACCTCGACTCCCTGAACACGCGCCTGCGAAAAGCGCGCGTTCGCTACAACGGCGACGTGATCCGCGGCCCGCGCTGCCGCATGTCGAACATCCTCGACTCCGAAGGCAACGCGCTCATCCTCCACCAGCTCGATCCGCATTGAGCGGCGCCTGCTCGGAGCTCGTTTATCGCTTGTTCAAGGACTAGGCGCCCGCCTCCTCGATGAAATCGTAGTCGCCGACGCCCTCGAGGCAGAGAAACTCGCAGGGAACCTCCCCGAGGTTCGTGGCGCAATGGACGATGCCGGGATCGATCGAGAGCACGTCCCCCGGACCGAGCGTGACGCGGGTCATGCGCGGCTCGGGGCCCGCCGCTTCGCGACGCGGCTTGGCGATCACGCTGTAGCCCGGCGAGCCGCTCGCTACGCGCAGCGTCACCACGAGCTCACCTTTCAGCATGTAGAAGGTGTCGCGCGTGCGCGTGTGGTGGTGAAACAGCGAGCTCTCACCCTGTCGCAGCGCCACACGCGTCATCTGAATGCCGTCCACCAGGGGTTCCCGATGGAAGCTCAGGACGGCGCGCTCGTTTTCCGCGGACGATACTCCCATGTTCTCCAACTCCCTTCCCGTTGGCAGTCCGCATTGAACGGACCCCGCCGGCGCAAACGCCGACTCCGCCCCCACGCTAACTTGGCTCGAGCGCTCCGGCAACGCGGAATCTTGCGACGGCTTCTGCGGCCGAGAGGTGCGCGAGACCTTGCTTCCGCGCGGCGGCTCGCCGAAGAGATCGGACGACGAGGCTCACGATGTCCACGATCTTCTCGCGCTTGCTTTCGGCTCGGTTCAAGCATCCCTCGCTCGTTCTGCTCGGCGCTTGGGCTGCGCTTACCCTGGCGAGCGCCGGCTGCTCGTCGGACGACGATCGCAAGCGCAACCGCGACAACGACTCGGGTGAGGCCGGCGACGACGGCAGCGGCGCAACCGGCGGCAGCGGCGCGACGGGCGGCACGGGCAACGGCGCGACGGCTGGCGGCGGTGGCTCATCGGGTTCCGGGTTGGGTGGCGGGGCCGGCACGCCGCCGGACATCGGGGATCTGGAGCCGGAACCCGAAGCGGCGTGGACGATTTTCGTCTACGGTCATGGCGACCACAACCTCTCGAACAGCTTGCTCGCTGACCTCGATGAGATGACTCGCGCGGACCTGGGTGAGCCCGGCAACGTGAACGTCTTGATCCTCACGGACTGGGATGCGTCGCAGACGATCGCCGGCACCGGCGAGCCGTTCCCGTCGGGCATCCAGCTCTTCCGCATTCCGGGCCGCAGCGCAGGCTTCGAAGTGGTCGCGGAAGGGCCCGAGCAGAACCTCGACGACCCCGCGATCCTCGCGAGCGTGGTGCGCGACGTGTTCGTGGGTTTCCCGGCTCGGCGTCGTGGTGTCGTGCTTTGGGATCACGGTGGCGCGTGGAGCGGAGGCTTCGGCAGCGACAGCCAGAACGGCACCGTCGCGAGGCCGACGCCCATGCCTGCGCAAGCGATTCCGGAAGCCGTGGCGTCGGGACTCGGCGAGGCGGGCGTGGACGCGGCGGTGCCCCTCGATTTCTTCGCGTTCGACACGTGCTTGATGGCGGGCGCAGAGGTCGCGTATCCGTTCCGCAATCTCGCCAGCGTCTACATCGCCAACGCCGAGATCGACTACGGCGCCGGCTGGGACTATACGGCGACCTTCTCGTTCATCGCCGCGAACCCCGAAGCGTCAGCGGCGGACATCGCGCGCGCCGAGGTCGGTCACTGGAACGGGCACCACGAGCAAGCGACGCCGAACGACACGCTGCTCCGCTCGCACGTCGCGCTCGACCTCTCGAAGATCGACGAGTTCGCCGCGGCCGCCGCGGACTTCACCTCGGCGCTTGCCGGTAGCGACGCGTTCGAGACGGTCGAGCTCGGTCGCGCCGGCTTCCTCGCGCTTCCGCCGTACTCGAGCCAGTTCGAGAGCGGCAGCGTCACGCCCGGCCTTCGCGATGCCGGCCAGCTCTTCAGCGCGCTCGCTCGTGCCGAATCGGATCCGAACGTGGCCGAAGCGGCGGCTGCCGCGTCGAACGCGCTCGAGGAGCTCGTGATCGAGCGCTCGCAGGGCGTGCTCCGCGAAGCGGCCGAGCAGATCGGCGTTCACGTGGAGCTCAGCCTCGCCTCGCAGATCACGCCCGAGAAGGCGGGCGAATACGACGAGCGAGCTTCCGCCTGGATCGAAGCGAGTGGTTGGCCGACCGTGCTCCAGACGCTCACCGATGGAGCCGACGCGGACGCACCGACCTCCGAGCATCTCGTCGTGAACGGGGCAGGCGCGTCCGTTTCGGCGCCGCCCCTCCTGCAGTTCCGTTCGGACGCATCCGACCTCGCCAAGGCCGCCGTGTACGCGGGCGAGTCGGACGGGCAACAGGTGCTGCTCTACGGCCTCGTCGCGAGCGGCATCGTCGAACCCGAAAACGACTACGAGTTTGCCTGGGATGGTTCGGTCGCGCTCTTCCCGGACGGGCAGGTCGCGATGGCGGACATCTGGCTCGACAGCGGTTCCGAGACGGCGGAGCCGGTTCTGTCGGTGCCCGTGCTGCTGTCGGGCGCTTCCGAGGAGCCGCTCAGCGCGAATCTGGTGTTCGTTCCTTCGGAGGCCGAAGCGAGCGTCGCCGTCGTCTCGCTCGGCGACGTGGGGAGCACGCTGAGCCTCGCGGAGATCGCCCAGGCGGCTCCGTCGGCGACGTTCTCGCCGATCTACTACGTGATCGACGCGAACACGGGTGAGCTCAGCGCCGTTGCGGGCGATCCGATGCCGCTGCCGGAGAGCGGTTCCTACGCGTTTGCACCCGGCTACCTCGA
>DASXWF010000860.1:0-4046 GCA_036503835.1 Polyangiaceae bacterium
CTCGACGGCGAGCGGCTCGCCGGATTCGGCTCGCTCAACGGTCCGAGCTTCCGGGGCGGTAGCCTCGCGGTCCTCGAGCGGGTCGGCATCGCGGTCGATCCAGCCCGAAACCCGAGGGCAATCGGCTTCGACGGCGGCGGACTCACGGCCGCGGGCGATTGCGTCGCGGGCAGGCCGCGGACGGTGCTCCAGGCCGTGCAAGACGGCCTGGCTGCGGGGGTAGTCGCGGCTCGCGATTGAAGGCCCTCGCCGGTTGCGGTACTGCGCCGGGAAAGGCCGCACCATGACCGACCGCGTCGATTCCTTCCAAACTCGCAAAACGCTCAGCGTCGCCGGCAAGAGCTTCGATTACTTCAGCTTGCCGGAGCTCGCCGCCCGCACCGGCAAGGACCTCCGGCGCTTGCCGTTCTCGCTGCGCATCCTGCTCGAGAACCTGCTCCGCAACGAAGACGGCAAGGCCGTCACGAAGAAGGACATCGAGGCGGTGCTGGGTTGGGACCCGAAGGCCGAGCCCGACAACGAGATCGCCTTCTACCCCGCGCGCGTCGTGCTCCAGGACTTCACGGGCGTTCCGGCGGTCGTCGACTTCGCGGCCATGCGCGACGCCATGGCGGCGATGGGCGGCGATCCGAAGCGGATCAACCCGCTCTTTCCCGCGGAGCTCGTGATCGACCACTCCGTTCAGGTGGACCACTACGGAACGCTCGACTCGCTCGTCCGCAACACGGAGAGCGAGTACGAGCGCAACCGCGAGCGGTACGTCCTCCTGCGCTGGGCGCAAAAGGCGTTCGACAACTTCCGGGTGGTGCCGCCTTCCACGGGCATCGTGCACCAGGTGAACCTCGAGTACCTCGCGCGCGTGGCGTTCGACGGGGACGGCCTCGTCTACCCGGATACGCTCGTCGGCACCGACAGCCACACCACGATGGTGAACGGCCTCGGCGTGCTCGGTTGGGGCGTCGGCGGTATCGAGGCGGAGGCCGCGATGCTCGGCCAGCCCATCAACATGCTCGTGCCTCAGGTGGTGGGCGTGCGGCTTCACGGCGCGCTGCCGGAAGGCGCCACCGCGACCGATCTCGTGCTCACGATCACCCGGCTTTTGCGCGATCACGGCGTGGTCGGCAAATTCGTCGAGTTCTTCGGCGACGGCCTCGACGGTCTGCCGCTCGCCGATCGCGCGACCATCGGCAACATGAGCCCCGAGTTCGGCTCCACCTGCGCGATCTTCCCGATCGACGCCGAAACGCTCGCTTACCTGAAGCTCACGGGGCGGAGCGCGGAGCGCGTCGCGCTCGTCGAGGCGTACGCGAAGGCGCAGGGCCTGTACCGCGAGAAGGGCGCGCCCGATCCGATCTACAGCCAGAACCTCGAGCTCGACCTCGGCACCGTGGTGCCGACGCTCGCCGGGCCGCGCCGGCCCCACGACAAGGTGACGCTCACGCAGGTGAAGGGCGCCTTCGCCAAGGCGCTGCCGGAAATGGCGGCGCAGGCTCGCGCCAAGGGCAAGGGTGCGAAGGACGACCCGCCTTCGTCGTCGGATCTCGGAATCTCGGTGCCGACGTCGCTCGACGGCGAGCGCTTCGAGCTTCGCCACGGCAGCGTCGTGATCGCCGCCATCACCTCCTGCACCAACACCTCGAACCCGTACGTGCTGGTCGGCGCCGGCCTCGTCGCCAAGAACGCGGTGGCGCGCGGTCTCACCTCGAAACCCTGGGTGAAGACCAGCCTCGCGCCGGGTTCGAAGGTGGTCACCGAGTACCTCACGAACGCGGGTCTGCTCTCGGAGCTCGAGAAGCTCAAATTCAACGTCGTCGGTTACGGTTGCACGACCTGCATCGGCAACAGCGGTCCCTTGCCCGAGCCCGTCAGCAAGGCGATCGCCGACGGCAGCCTGGTCGCGGTGAGCGTCCTCAGCGGCAACCGCAACTTCGAGGGACGCATCAGCCCCGACGTGCGCGCGAACTTCTTGGCGTCGCCGCCGCTCGTCGTCGCCTACGCCCTCGCGGGCCGCATCGACATCGACTTCGCGAGCGAGCCAATCGGCCAGGATCGCGAGGGTCGCGACGTGTTCCTGAAGGACATCTGGCCTTCGCCGCGCGACGTGGCCGCGCTCGTGCAAAAGCACGTCACGGCCGCGGCGTACGCCAAGGAGTACGCGGACGTGTTCACCGGCGACGATCGCTGGCGCGCGCTACCGGTGCCCGAGGGCGACCGCTTCGCGTGGGAGCCGGAGAGCACGTACGTGCGCAAGCCCACCTTCTTCGACGGCATGAGCCTGGTCCCGGCGCCGCTCGCCGAAATCGAGGGCGCGCGCGTGCTCGCCGTGCTCGGCGACTCGGTCACGACCGACCACATCTCGCCCGCCGGCAACATCGCCAAGACCTCCGAGGCGGCGAAGTACCTCACCCAGCACGCCGTGGAGCCGCGCGACTTCAACCAGTACGGCGCGCGGCGCGGTAACCACGAAGTGATGATGCGCGGCACGTTCGCGAACGTACGGCTCAAGAACCTGCTCGTGCCGGGCGTCGAGGGCAGCGTCACGCGCCACCTGCCGAGCGGCGACCAGCTCAGCATCTTCGAAGCGTCGCAGCGCTACCAGGCGGAGCGCACGCCGCTCCTGATCCTCGCCGGCAAGGAGTACGGCTCCGGTTCGTCGCGCGACTGGGCGGCCAAGGGCACGTTCATGCTGGGTATCCGCGCCGTGCTCGCGGAGTCCTACGAGCGCATCCACCGCTCGAACCTGATCGGCATGGGCGTCATCCCGCTCCAGTACCAGAACGGAGAAACGCGCGAGTCACTCGGCCTGACGGGCGAAGAAGTCTACGCCCTGAGCGGCATCGCGAAGGACCTCGCGCCGCGCAAGCGCCTCGCCGTGACGGCGACGGCAGCCGACGGCAAGGTCAAGCGCTTCGAGGTGCTCGCGCGCATCGATACCCTCGTCGAGCTCGACTACTACAAGCACGGCGGCATCCTGCAGTACGTACTCCGGCAGCTGCTCGGTAAAGCTTGAGCGGCGGCGCGCACGCGCCGTTCCCCGCGCCGTGCGGTCGGCGCGGTCGCGCCGAGTGGGCGTACGCACTCGTGACCGGGTACGCACTCGCGGGCGGCTGAACTCACTCGGCGCGAGCCTCGCTCAAATCAAGGTCAGCTGCGCTCGGGCGCGGGTGCTTCGTCCAATCGGATCAAGCCGTGGCGCCGCCAGCCGGTCACGGCGAGCCAGGTGCGCGCTCGCGACGTGGGACGCCACTTCGATTCACCCTCGAGCTTCATGTCTCGTGGTTCCGCCGCGACGCCCGGTGGCGGGCGCGCGGCGAAGGGAGCCGCCGTTCCCGAGCTCGGCCGCCATTCGCGCCAACCCTCGAACCAGCCACCGGACGAATACGGGTCGATGCCCGCGCCCTCGCCGCCGTGCTTCCGAAAATTCGTGAGGACGTAAGCGAGGACGCGGCGAACCTCACGCGGCGAGCGCAGTGCCCGGCCGTGCCAGCGATCCGCCCAGAGCTTCCCGCGTCTCGTCAACAAGTCGTTCACGTATCGGGCGACGCGGATCGCCACGCTGCGCACGCCCGACGACAGCTCGCGCTTGCTGGCGGCTTCGACAACGAGATGCACGTGATCGCGCTGCACCGAAAATTCCACGACGCGGAAGCGCTCCGGTGCGCGGCGGTTCGCTCGCGAGATGGCGAGGCGGACGGTGGGAAAAAGGAACTGGCTGCGCAGCGGGGCGAGGGCTGCTCGCAGCGTGACGTGGACGGGCTCGGCCGCCCGATGAGGCGGCCGAGCCCGATGCGGCGTGCACTGCCGTGGCCCCAGTCGCTTCCGCCCTGCACCGCGGCGCGCTCCGCCACGGCGCGTGCCATCCCGCGCCGTCGGAAACCCGAACGAGAGCTGCCCGGCGCGCGTCCCACGTCGCGGGACCGGCGGGGTCCGACCTGTGCTCGACTGCTGTCTCGAGCGAATTCCCGTTTTCATGCTGCTTCCGCCCGCTTTCACCCTGAGTATCGGCTCGCCTTCACTCCCCGTCGTTGCCCTTGCACGGCCTCTTG
>DASXWF010000861.1:0-10676 GCA_036503835.1 Polyangiaceae bacterium
CGTCCTTCGGGCCGGCGAGGCATCGTGGTCGAACGGCCCCAGGTGCCGCTTTCCCGCGTGATCGTTGCGGACGTCGTCGGTGCCGCGCTCGAGCATCTGATCGTGCTCGCCGAGCTCGCGTCGGAGCTCGGCCTGAGCGAGCGGCGCGGCGTCAAGGCGCTGTTCACCGGGCCGCCCGGAACTGGAAAGACGCTCTCCGAGCGAGGCGACTCGCCGGACAACAGAACCCGGCTTACGAACCCTGCGTGTTTATTTGGCGCGGGTGGCGGGTACCGACGTCAGCTCGCCGTTTCCGCGCCGGTGAAGCTGAGCTCGCCGTTGCCCTTGTCGTTGCCTTGAGCGTCGAGAATGGTGAGGGGGCCGCGCAGGCTCACGTTGCTGAACGTGGTATCGCGGGGGCGTACGTCGAGGGTGCCTTCGAGCTTCGCGCGCAGGCGAAGGCCGCCCGGAATTTTCTGGGTCAGGGTGAGGCTCAGCGCGAAGGTGGCCTTGTCTTCAGCGGCCGATTTCAGGATGAACTCCACGCCATCGACCGTGGACGAACCGTCGTCTTTCAAACCCAGCAACCCGAGCACCGCGTCCGCGGAGGGCGTGAGCTTCTCTCCCACCTTCACCGGACGGTTCGGCAAGAATTCACGGCTCTTGTCGCGCTCGAAGACGGAGCGGTAGTTCTTCTCGATCTCGCCGATCTGCGCGGCCGCCACCTTGTTGCCGGAGGAATCGAGCGCGCTGAGTTTCCCGTCGTCGGCCCGGGTCACGATGAAGCGCGAGCCGGCGAGCGGGCTCACCGACTTCTTCTCGGTCCCGGTGCCTTCCTGGTTGGTCGAAAAGAGGTCTTTGACGTCGAGCGCTGCCTTGGTGATGCGAAACTCGTCCGACGCCTGAACGTCCACCGCTACCGAACCGACCTCGGTGCTCCGGAATACCTTGCCCTGGAACGTGAACTTGACGTTCGTGTTCGACTCGGACTTCACCTTCGCGCCTGCCTTCGGCACGGCCTTCGTGAACGTGACCTCGCTCGGCGCGGCGGGCGTCGCAGGGGCCGCGGCGGCGCTCGCGACGGGCGCGGCGCTCGCCAGCGCCTGATCCTGGTTTGCCCCGCCGATCATGTCCTGCACGCCCTTGCAGGCGAGGAGCGTGGAAACGAGCAGGGTGAGCGAGAGTGCCGAACCGCGAGTGACTGAGTTCATGGTGCGGCAATGGACGCTAGCCCGCTCGCCCCCGCCACAGCAAGCGGGCAGGCGTGTGATAATGTTGCGGGACGGCTCGGGAGCTCTGCCGGCGCTCAGGCGACGCGGGGTATGCGCGAGGGTGTCGCCTTGAGTTGATAGTAGACGCCGGCGCCCACGCGCACGGGTACGAAGGTCTCGTCGAGGTCCGTCGTGGTCTCGGCGCCGCCGAGTACCAGGAAGCCGTCGCGGCGCAGCACGCGACGCAAGCGCGTGAGGATGGAGCGCTTGGTGTCGAGGTCGAAGTAGATGAGGACGTTGCGCATGAAGACGAGGTCGCACGCGTCGATGCCGTCCCACGGTTCGACCAGGTTCAGCTCCTGGAAGGTGACCAGGTCGCGCACCTCGCGCGTGAGCTCCCACTCGCCGTCGTGCCGCACGAAGTACTTGGCGAGGTAGCTCGGCGGAAGTCCGCGGCCCACCTCGAGATCGCGGTAGCGTCCCTGGCGCGCACGCTGGAGCACCGCGGAGTTCAGGTCGGTCGCGAGGATGTTCACGTTCCAGCTCGCGAGCTCGGGGAACGTTTCGAGCAGCGTCATCGCGATGCTGTACGGTTCCTGTCCGGTGGCGGCCGCCGCCGACCAGACACGCAGGCGCCGCTCGGAAGCGCGTTTCTGAATCAGCTCGGGAACGAAGCGCTGGCGCAAGGCCTCGAAGGGGTGCGCGTCGCGGAAGAACATCGTTTCGTTGGTGGTCATGGCTTCGACCACGCGCTGCACCAGGATCGACCCGCTGTCGCGCCGCAGCTTGCCGACGAGCTCGTCGACGGAGCGCACCCCCGCGCTGCGCGCGATGCCGTCGAGCCGCGAGTCGACCAGGTAATCCTTGCCGTCCTCGAGGACGATCCCCGAGCGGCGGTGCACGAGCCGCTGCAGGTAGGACATGCTTTCCGGCTTGGGCATCACGCGCCTCCCAGCGCACGCGCCCGCGGCGCCTGCCCGTACGAACGCCGCACGCGTGCGACGAGCTCGTCCGCCAGCCCGTCGAGGTGCAGCACCTTGTCCGCGAGCCGCGCGTCGACGACCGCGCCCGGCATGCTCGGGATGACGCAGGTTTCGGCGCTCTGCGCGAGCACCTTGCTGCCGGCGTGCACGAGGTCGCGCGCGCCGCTCAGGCCGTCCTGGCCCATGCCGGTGAGCACGCAGGCGAGCACGCCGTCACGGTAGAAGCGAGCGAGCGCGCGGAACAGGACATCCACGGCCGGCCGGCACGAATGCTCCGGCGGATCCTGCGTGAGCAGCGTGATCACCTGACCCGCCGCGCGCCCGGGCTTCATGTGGAAATCTCCGGGCGCGACGTAGGCCCTCCCGGGCTCGACGAGCATTCCGTTGGTCGCCTCGGCGACCCTGATTTTCGAAGAGGCGCTCAAGCGCTCCGCCAAGGTACGCGTGAAAAGCTTCGGCATGTGTTGAACGATGAAGATCGGAACCGGCAGATCGCCGGGCAAGCGTGCGAAGATGGTGGCAAGGGCGTTGGGCCCGCCCGTCGAGCACCCGATCGCGATCGCCTGAATCGTCGCGGCGCGAGCGGCGACCGGGGGAGGGGGAATCAACGTGACGTCCACCTGGACGGCGTCCCTGTGCTTCGGCTCCTGGCTCACCTTGCCGAGCTCGAGCACCTTGCCGATGAGCTCCTGGCGAAACGCTTCCAGCCGTTCGTCGCCCGGCGCCGGCTTCGTGACGTGATCGGTGGCCCCAGCCGCCAGGGCGCGCAGCGTGACGTCCGCTCCGTTCTCCGTGAGTGAGCTGCACATGATGACCGGCATGGTCGGGTAGGTGAGACGCATGCGCTGCACCGTCTTGATGCCGTCGAGGTCGGGCATCATCACGTCGAGCAGCACCACGTCGGGATCGAGGATCGTGAGCTTCTGCAGCGCGCTCACGCCGCTGCCCGCCCAGCCGACCACCTCGATGCCCGGCTCGCTCTCGAGCAGGGTCACCAGCATGCGGCGGACGACCACCGAGTCGTCGACGATCATCACTTTGATCATCGCAGCGAGAGCCCCAGGTTCACGAGCTTCCGTTCGAACGCTTCCGCCGTGAACGGCTTCATCAGATACTCGCTGGCGCCGGCGGCGATCGCGCGCTGGACCTGGCGCTCTTCGGACTCCGTGGTCACCATCACGATCGCCATCTCGTCGAGCGCGCGCTCGCGCCGCACCTCGAGCACGAATTCGAGCCCGTCCATCACCGGCATGTTCCAGTCCACGAGCGCGACGTCGAACGGCCCTTCGCTGGCGAGCGCGTCCAGCGCTTCACGCCCGTTCCCTGCCTCCACGGTCGAAAAGTCGAGCCCCTGCAGCACGCGGCCGATGAGCAGGCGCATGGCGCGGGAATCGTCGATGATCAGGGCCTTCACGTCGGCTCCGCGGCTCAGTAAGTGTATTGGCCGACGAGCTTCTGCAGGGCCGCCGCCATGCTCGCGAGCTCCGCCGCCGCGCGTTCCGTGTCGGACGCGCCCGAGGTGGTGCTCTGAGCGGCGCGCGCGACGCCGCCGATGTTGTGGGCGATCTCGCCGCTGCCGCGCGCGGCGTCGCCGACGTTACGGCTGATGCCGTTCGTCGTCGCGGTCTGCTGCTCGACCGCCGTCGCGATCGTGTGCTGAATGTCGCTGATCTGGCTGATGATGCTGCTGATCTGCGCGATCGCGTCGACCGCAGAGCGAGTGTCGCCCTGGATGTGCTCGATCTTCTGGCTGATGTCCTCGGTGGCCTTGGCGGTCTCCTTGGCGAGCTCCTTCACCTCGTTGGCGACGACCGCGAAACCTTTGCCGGCCTCGCCGGCCCGCGCCGCCTCGATCGTGGCGTTCAGGGCGAGCAGGTTCGTCTGCTGCGCGATCGAGGTGATGACCTTGATGACCTTGCCGATGTCCGCGCTGCTCGCGCCGAGCTTGGCGACGATGCTGTTGGTGGTCTCGGCGGCCTTCACGGCCGAGACGGCGACTCGCGCCGCTTCCGAGGCGTTCTTGGCAATCTCGCGAATGCTGACCGACATCTCTTCGGTGCCGGCGGCGACCGTCTGAACGTTACGATTCACCTCTTCGACGGCCGAGGACACCACGTTTGCCTGGTTCGACGTTTGCGTGGCATTCAGGGTCATCTGCTTGGCGACGGAGGACAGCTCCTCGGAGGCGGCGCCCAGCGTCGTCGCGTTGTCCGCGATGTGCCCGATGCTGTGACGCATGCCGTCGAACAGGGCGTTCAGACGCTGCGCGAGGCGTCCGACCGCGTCGGCGCCTTCGAACGGGATCTTGCGAGTGAGGTCGCCGTGCACGGCGGCGTCGACCACCTCGAGGATCAGGTCCACTTTCGCCGTGAGCTCGGCCGCCTGTGCGCGGCTATCGAGCGCCTCGAGCTCCTCCGGGGCGCGAGCCGGAGAGAGCGCAGGCGCTGCCGGAGCCTTGGGCGGCGCGAGCCGCTCTTCCAGCGCCCTGAACCTGGCCTTGAGCTCCTCGAGTTCGTCGCTGCGGGAGCTCGCGCGCGGGCGCAGCGAATCCGAGCTGCCGTTCGTGTGCTGGGTTTCACCGTGGTTTTCCATGACTCTTCTCGATCCTCTCAACCTGGCTCTGCGATCGCGCCTGGCGGCGCGTCCGGGAACGCTGTCGCGGCGGGCCGGCGTGGCGCTCCGGCGCGCCTCCCGGCAGTGCCGTCCTCTTCCAGAATCACGACGCGCTCGACGTCGAGCAGGAGGAGCAGCATCGCGTCGAGCTTGTACACGCCCTGCACGATGTCGCGCAGGAACGCCGGGAGCGTCTCCGGGGTGCGCTCGAACGCCGCCCGCTCCAGCTCGAGCACGTCTCCGATCTGATCGACGAGCAGACCCACGACGCCGTCCGGAGTGCGCAATACGACGTTCATGGGCTCGGCCGCGTCGGGTAGCGCTCGCAGCCCGAGCCGCGCGCGCACGTCGAGCACCGTCACGATCTGACCGCGCAAGTTGAGCAGCCCGCGCACGAGTCCGGACGCCAGCGGCACGCGGGTCATCGGCTGGAAGCGGATGACCTCCTGCACGTGCTTGACCTCGACGCCGAACGCGAGCTCGCCGAGCTGGAAAATGCAGAGCTTTTGGGTGTCGCTCAAGCTCGCCCTCACGCGGCCGCCTCGCCGCTCGCGAAGAAATTCGGCACGTGGCGCCGTATCACCGCGTGCACGTCGAGCAGATCGGTGACGCGGCCCTGAATCACGGCGACGCCGAGCAGCCCGCCGCCGCGTCCCTGGTCGTCGACCCGCACGACCTCGTCCACGAAGTCCACGATCTCGTCGACCACCAAGCCGACGCTCTTGCCGCGCTCGGTGTAGACGATCACGAGCAGCGCCTCGCCGCGTACCGCGCGCGGCGTCGCGGAGAACTCCCGATCCAGAAACACGAGCGGCAGCACGGCGCCGCGGTACTGCACCACGTCGCGCCCGCCGGCACGTTCGACTTGCGACGGTGCGATCTCCTCGAGCCGGGCGACCATCGACAGCGGCATCGCCATGCGCATCGAGCCGCCGACGCGGAAGAGCAGCAGCGCTTCGCGCGTCTCCGCCTGCTCGGAGCCGGACGGCGGTCGCTCGGCGACGCCGCGATCGCGCGTCGTCGCGAGCACCCCCGCCCGCTGCGCCACGCCGAGTACGTCGAGGATCAACACGACCTGCCCGTCGCCCATGATCGTGGCGCCGGCGAACATCGTGAGCCCTTTCAGCTCTTTGCCGAGCGGCTTCACGACGATTTCTTCGGTGTCGTTGATGCCGTCGACCACGAGCCCGAACTGGCGCTCGTCCGCGTGCAAGACCACGATGTTGACCGCGTCGGCGACCGCAGGGCGCGGCAATTCGAGGGCGTCGTTCAGGAAGACCAGCGGCAGCAGGTTGCCTCGCAAGCGATAGAGCGGCGTGCCGTGCAGCATCTCGACGCCGCGCACCTCGCCGCCCTCGATGCGCACGAGCTCGAGCAGGTTGACCTGCGGGATCGCGAAGCGCTCGCCCCCGCTCGTGACGATCAGCCCGGGAATGATGGCGAGCGTGAGCGGGATCTTGATCTTCAACGTCGTGCCCGCGCCCAAGCGGGAGCTCACATCGACCGTGCCGCCGATCTTCTCGATGTTGGTCTTGACCACGTCCATGCCGACGCCGCGGCCCGAGAGGTGCGTGACGCGCTCGGCCGTCGAGAATCCCGGCAGGAAGATCAACTGCAAGAGGTCGCGTTCGCTCATGCGGGCGGCGCGCTCCTCGCTCACGAGCCCGCGCTCGAGCGCCCGCGCCCGCACCTTCTCGGCGTTGATGCCGCCGCCGTCGTCCGAGATCTCGATGTTGACCTGGCCTCCCTCGTGGTACGCGCTGAGGCGCAGGCGTCCGGCGGCGGGCTTCCCCGCGAGCCTGCGGCGCTCGGCGCTCTCGATGCCGTGGTCGATCGCGTTGCGCACGGCGTGCATCAGCGGATCTTTGATGGCCTCGATGATCGAGCGATCGAGCTCGGTGCCGCTGCCTTCGAGCTCGAGCTGCACGGCCTTCTGGCACACGTTGGACAGGTCGCGCACGATGCGGGGAAAGCGATTCCACACGTTGCCGATCGGCTGCATGCGCGTCTTCATCACGCTCGCCTGAAGCTCGGTCGTGAGCAGGTTCAAGCGCTGCGAGGCGTTCAGGAAGCCCGCGTCCTTCGAGAACGCCCCGAACTGCAGGATCTGGTTGCGCGCGAGCACCAACTCCCCGACGAGGTTCATCACCCGGTCGAGCAGCGCCACGTCGACGCGAACGGCACTGTCGGCGACGGCGCGCGGCTCCGGCGCGCCGGACTTGGCGGGCGCGGCGGGCGTGCTCGGCTTCGAGTGCGCGGGCGGCGTGCTCGCCCTCGCGTCCGCCGAGTCCGCGCCAGGCTTCGCCGGTAGCGCCGACACCGTCCGGGCGCTCGTCGCCGGCGCCGGAGGGACGGAGGCGGCGTTCTCCGTCGGAGCAGGCGCTGCGGAAGCCGGTATTTGGCCCTGCCCGATCCGCGCGAGCTCCGCGATGATCCCCGAAAGGTCCTCGTTGCCCTCCTTGCGCTCGCGCTCGATGGTCGCGAGGATCCGGCGCACCGCGTCCACCATCCCGAGCAGCGCCGAGGTCGCCTGCGAGTCGAGCAGGATCTCGCCCTCGCGCAGCCGGCTCAGCTGCGTCTCGCCGACGTGCGTGAGCCGTTCGAGCGCGGGCAGGTTCAAGAAGCCCGACGTGCCCTTGATGGTGTGGATGCAACGAAAGATCCGCGACAGCAGCGCCTTGTCGCGCGGGTTCTGCTCGAGTTCGACGAAGTCGCGGTCGAGCTGCGCGAGGTTGTCCCTGCTCTCGATCAGGAACTCCCGCAGGATCTCGTCTTCTGCTTCGTCGTCTTGACTCATGTTCGCCGTCGCGGGCGCGCCCGCCGCAACTCCAAAGGCCCGAACCAAGGCCGCGCGCGGGACTCGTCCGCCCTCAGAACGGCAGCTTCGTGCCAGTTGTTAATGCCGTAGCCAGTGCCCGAGCCCGAGCACTTTCGCGGCGTTACGCCGCGGGCGCTAAAGGCGGCGCGTGCGTTGGCCGTAGTGGGGCGTGCGCTTTGCTTAGTTGCGTCCCCGGATCCAGGGGCGGACTCGCGCCTGCATGTCGCATGGACGGATCGGGAGGAGGAAAATGAACGCGGATGTCGCCTCTACCACGCTCAACGAGATTGCCGAGAAGGTGTGGTCCATGGTGCTCGGCTTTCGCCTCATGCCGGTGGCCTGCGATCCCGCGCGCGCCGCGGCCCGTGATTTCATGCTCGGCAGGGTGACGATCTCCGGAACCTGGCGGGGCTCCGTCACGCTCGGCTGCTCGCCGGCGCTCGCGCGTCGCGCGGCCGCCGCCATGTTCGGCAAGGAGCCGGCCGACGCCGAGCCCGACGAAATCCGCGACGCCCTGGGCGAGCTCACCAACATGGTGGGGGGCAACTTCAAGACGCTGCTCAAGGGCGAATGCCGCCTGTCCGTGCCGAACGTCGTCGATGTCGTGCCCTACGGAAAGGTCGAGCCGCCGCCGGACGCTCACCTGTGGTTCGAGTGTGAGGGCGAGCTCGTGCTCCTGAACGTGCTCGAGCAAGGGGGTGCGCCGTGAAAATTCTGGTGGTCGACGACAGCCAGGCGATGCGCGCCTTGATTCGGCGCAGCTTGCACGACGCTCAGGGCGACGAGGCCGAGGTTCGCGAAGCGCACGACGGACGCGAGGCGCTCGAGGCGATCCGCGAAGGCGCGCCGGATCTCGTGCTGGCGAACTGGAACATGCCGGAGCTATCGGGCATCGAGCTCCTCGAGACGCTGCGACGCGAAGGCGTGGCGACGCGCTTCGGCTTCGTCACCTCGGATCAATCGGACGAGAACCGGCGGCGAGCCGCCGCCGCCGGCGCCTCGTTCCTCATCGCCAAGCCGTTCACGCGCGGCGAGCTCGAGGACGCCGTTCGCACGACGGCTCGGGAAATCACGGCCGCGAAAGGGGCGCGCGCCAGGACAGACATCGAAGCACAGGAGACAACTCTATGAACGTACTCATCGTCGACGATTCTTCCGCGATGCGGAAGATCATCACTGCCGCGCTCTCCAAGACGTACCTCCGTGGCTCACGCTTGATCGAAGCCTCGACGGGCAAGGAAGGTCTCGACAAGTTCCTCGACGGGAATTTCGCGGTGATCTTGAGCGACTGGAACATGCCGGAGATGGACGGCCTCGAGTTCGTCTCGCGCGTCCGCCAGGTGGACCGGCGCGTGAAGATCATCATGATCACGACGGAGGGTACGATGGGCAAGCTCGAGACGGCGCTCGAGGAGGGCGTCGACGAGTACGTCGTGAAACCCTTCACGCCCGAAGCGCTCGACCGCAAGATCAAGAAGGTCCTCGGCGTCCGCGCGCAGTGACGACGTAGCGCGACGCGCATCGACGTCCGAACATGTTCGGACAGTGTCACGCATCGTGTTGCACTCGCGTGCACGCGTGTGAACGGACGAGCGTCGGTCGTTTGTGCTTGAAAGGAGAACTGACGGTGAGTTAGTTACGCTCCGCCGGGTCGCGCTTGGGTGAGCCATCGACCTTCGGCCGGAGGCGAAGATGTGTCGCGCGTTCCTGCTCAAGCTCGTGGTGGCGGTGTCGAGCCTGTTCCTGTTCGGCTTCGGGGTGCCGACACACACGGCCATTTCGAATCAGACGTTGGACGAGCTCGAGGAGAGCTTGAACGGCGCGGAACCCGAGCTCGTGTTCCACGACCTGGCGGTCGCGATCACGCAGGATCGCAGGGCCTACGACGCCATCCTCGCGCATCCGGAGTTTTTCAGGATGGGGGCCGCCGGCCCGGACGCGTTCCCGGAGTTGGTGTCGGGACAGCTCTTTCATCACGTCAATCAGGGCGTCCTGCCCGAGGATTCCGAGAGCCCGGCCGTCGCTTCGCATCGGCCGTTCGAGGACCGTACCCCCAATACGTTTCGCTCGATCGACGTGGCGATGCGCATGCTCAATTTCGCGGTGACGGGGCCGCACAAGGACGATCCGCGCGTGCTCGCGTTCGCGATGGGATTCGTGACGCACTCCGTCGGCGACGGCTTCATGCATCCGCGCGTGAACGAGCTCGCGAACGGCTACTTCACGCTGCTGGCGGGCGAGGGCGCGTTCGACGAAATCACCGAAGAGGTGAAGCACACGGCGATCGAGGAGCTCCTCGATCAGGTGGTCCCGGCCGAGCTCAAGAACTCGGATCCGAACGTCGATTCGAGCGACCGCTTCGACATGCGGGCGCCGGTCGCCTTCCTGGACGACTTCTATCGACAGGGAGCGGCGTCCGACCGGGTGGGCGGTCCGATCTACGACTGGTTCGCGATTCAGGACGACGCGCTGAAAGCGGCGATCGTCGCGGTCGATCCGATCCGCGCGCTGCCCTCGCTCGAGGACCTGATCCGCGAGGTCTTGCTCGGCGCCCTCGACGACGTCACGGGCGGGGCGCTCGGGTTCGGGGCGCTCAACGCCGCGGTCGAGCAGGTCATGGACATGCTTCCGCGCGACCAGCTCGTGAGTCTCGCGTCGGAGACGAATCTACTCGGATTCAAGGCCGAGGAGCTCGAGAAGAAGCTCATCGCCTACCGCAAGAACATGATTCTGCTCTCGGAGTGCACGATGCGGAATCTGGCGCAGGCGTCGGCGACCGTCGAGGTGGTCGATCACTGCGCGAGCGCGGATACGCTTTCGCGCATCGACCTGAACGGGGTCGTGGATCTGACCGGGCTCTTCCGGCTGGAGCTCGAGGACCTGTTCCGCGGCACGGAGCTCGAGCCGGCGCCGCCGCGCTCGCGCGGCTTCAACATCCGGCGCCTGATCGCGTACGCGAAGTCGTCGTTCAAGCTGGCGGACGCGATCGAGATCCTGATTCCGATCAGCATATCCGACGCGATCACGCTCGTGCGGCAGTTCGTCCAGAACAATCGCGAGACGATCAATCAG
>DASXWF010000862.1:0-9840 GCA_036503835.1 Polyangiaceae bacterium
CCTGGCTGCCCGCGACGGAGCTCGTCGAGGTCGAGCTCGAAGGCGGACGCGTGCTCGTCCGGCCGAGCGGTACGGAGCCCAAGCTCAAGATCTACGTCGATTTGCGGGGTGACGCGCCCGTGAGCGGCGCGCTCGCCGAGCTCCGCAGCGAGCTCTCCGCGAGCGCGCGCGCCGTTTCCGCCGAGCTCTTGGAAAAACTGGGTCTTGTCTGCGAAGATGGGTCGGGCTGAGCGCGGCGGCGTCGGCCGCGCACGAAAGGACCTGAAAATGAGCCGAATTTTGGCGATCTTGAGCGCGGCGGGCGGCTTGCTCGCCGTTCCGGCGGAAGCGCGCGCGCAGCTGCTCGGCTCGAAGGGCGACGCCATCTTCAGCGCCGAGCGCCTATTCGGCGTCAGGGGCGAACACTTCGAGGCCGAGCTTCCCGCCCCCGCCCCTCCGATCGACGTGACCGAGACCACGATCGCGTTCGGTTTCGCCGAGAGCCTGACGCCCTACAACATTCCGCGGCTGGGCTTCGACTACATGGTGATCGACAAGCTCAGCGTGGGCGGCACGCTCGGTTTCTCGACGACGAGCTCGAACGTCGACGGGCCGGGTGCCGGCGAGGCTTCGCCGACGTTGTTCATGATCACTCCGCGCGTCGGCTTCCTGCACATGTTCGGCCGCGTCGCCGGTATCTGGCCTCGTGGCGGCTTCAGCTTTCACACCAAGACGGTCAAGGAAGGCTACACGTACGACGAGTCCGGTTTCTCGCTGAACGTCGAGTGCAACTTCCCGATCGTGTTTACCCCGCACTTCGGAGTCCTGGTGGGCCTCACGTTCGACCGTTCGCTCACCGCGAACCTCGATCCGGATCTGGGCGTGGATTACGATCTCACGTACCAGAGCATCGCGCTTCAGATCGGCCTGTTCGGCTGGATTTGAAGGCCAAGCCGACTACGTCGTCGAGCCGGGCCGGCGTTCTCGGCGTCGAGCTTGGGCTTGTATCCCGGCTAGTCAGAGCTGCAATCGACGATCTCGACTTCGTACTCGATCGTCGGGCGGATGCCGGTCACGCTCACGACGTACGTCTCGCCGGCATGGACGGTCCAGCCGTTCGGTACGATCCGGATGGCGCTCTTCGACCCCGCGCTCGGCTCGAGCTCGGCTACTTCGACATCGAGGGCTCGTCTCCCGGACGTCACCAGCACTTTTGCTCCGGAGAGATCGATGTAGTCGCTCTGAATCGACCAGCCCGTCTCGCTGAGCGAGCGGCGCGCGAATTCGTAGGCCGCGAGCGGGAACACGCCCGGCGGAGGCCACGCGACCCAGGCGCGCGCCGCGTTCATCGTGCCGGGTAGCGCTTGCAGGCACGACGCGCCGCCCGGCCCCGTCGCGCCGAGTCCGATCGGGCCGAGCTCGTTCGAGAGGATGATGCGCCGGTGCCCCATGGCCGCCTGGTTCCCGAGCTCGAGAAAGTAGGCCGGAACGCTGAGCACGCCGGGACCGGTCGACAGGTTGCTCGTGATCGCCCCCTGGGCTCCCGCCTCGCTGTAGCACTTCCAGCTCTCGCGCGGCACGTGTGACAGACCCCGCTCGCGCCAGTTCGCCTCCTGGAGGAGCGCGCATTCCTGCGCGAGCTCGTTGCGCTCGTCGCTCGTCTCGACCGGCGGTAGATCCGCGAGCCAGCGATGGAGGTTCACGACGCGCAACGCGTTCTCGCGACCGTTCGTCGAAACGTCGCCGGGCTCGCACTCGCGCACGTCACCGTTCCAGGTGCCTTCGCCGCGTTCGCTCGTGTCGGCGTTCCAGCGCGCGCAGGTGCCGGCGCGCGAACGATCGTAGACCGGCGGAAGGTCGTCGCCGTCCGAATCGCCCTGGTCGCGATCGCCGTCGTGCCCATCCGGGCTCGGCTCGCCCTCCTTGTCCGTGTCGCGATCGCGGTGGCTGGCTTCCGCCGAGCTCCCCTCGCGCAGGACGCGTTCGCTCTTGCCTCCACAGCTGTTCGAGAAGCCGAGCACCAGCGCGGCGCTGGCGACCAGGTTGAGGTCGGGGAGGCGTCGGAACGAGGAGGAAAGGCTGAACACGCTCGCATGACGTTTAACGGTCAATCGAGCGGCTTCCCTAAGCCTGAAGCCCCGTCTCGATCTGCGACGGTGCCGGGCTCGAGCGGCTCACGTTCGACGTCACGCTCGGTACCGATCGAGTCGAACGGACACCTACATGCGGCGTCGCTCACCTACGCACGGCGCCGCGTGTGCCGGTCGCGGTCAGTCGGCGTCGTAACGGACGACCTCGCTCTTCGCGAGGTTCGGGATCGCTTCGCGCACCGCGGCGCCCACCTCGGACTCCGTGCCGACGATCGAAATCAAGAGGTCGTCGTCCGAGAGCCGTTCGCGCAGCGCCTGGTTGGCCTGCTCGAGCGTCACGGCCTGCAGGTGCTCGAGGTAGCGCTCGTAGTAGCCTTCGGGCAGCTCGTAGAGCTCGGCGTCCAGCGCGAGGCCGGCGCGTTTGGCCGCCGTGTCGATGGCAAACGCGTGCGAACGCACGAGGTAACGGCGAGCCCAACCGAGCTCGCCCTTCGTGATCCCGCCTTCGCGGAGTGCGTGCAAGAGCTCGAGCTCGAGCGCGACGCAGGCGGGCGCGTCGGAAGCCTTGGGGAAGGTCCAGAGGCTGAAGGCCTGCCGGCGCCGATCGTAGGGGAGGCTCGAGTACGCGCCGTACGACCAGCCGCGCTTCACCCGCACCTCCTGCATCAGGCGCGCCGTGAAGGTGCCGCCGAAGGCGGTGTTCGCGAGCGCGAGCGCGAAATGATCCGGATCGCTCGGGTGACTACCCAGGCCGCCGATCAGGATCTGGGTTTGGGTGCGCTCGGGCTTGTCGACGAACACGAGGCGGCGTCCGGGCGCGATCGTCGGATGAGGCGTCGCGTCGCGGGGGGCGGGGCCCGCCACGAGCTCGCGGGCGAGGGCGCTGACGAAGGCCTCGGCACGCTCGCGCGTGACGTCCCCCGACAGCGATACCACGATGTTTTCGGGCACGAACACGCGCCGGTACAGCGCGCGCAACGCCTCGAGCGAGGTCTTGCCGAGACCGCCGAGCGTACCGCCCGAAGAACGCGAGTAGGGATGCCCCTCGAACAGCCGCCGCCGGAACCAGCGGCGCGCCAGGCCGCGGTCGTCGTCCAGCGTCTCGACGAGCTCGGCCTCCGTCTCGCGCTTCAGGCGCTGGAGCTCGTCTTCGGGCAGCGTCGCGCGGCCGATGACCTCCAGCAAGAACTCGAAAAAGCGCTCGAGCGAGCGCGAGATCACGGCCCCCTGGAAGATCAGGGTGCTCGGCGTCACCTCCGCTCCGAGCGACGCGCCCATGCTCTCCACGAGGGCGTCATTTTGCTCTGCCGAACGGCCACCCGCGCTCCTTCGCATCAGCCGTGCGAGCAGGCGGGTGGCGCCTTCCATCTCGGGCGGTTCCTCGAGCGCGCCGGTTCGGAGCGCGATGCTCACCGAAACCAGCGGCAGCTCGCGGCTCGTTTCGACCAGGAGCTTGGGCAGCGGCGTGGTGCTCGCGATCGCCTGGCTCATTCGGCCGCCTTTTGCGCGGCGGCGAGATCGGCCCGCACCAAAATCACGCTGCGCGCGTCCCTCGGGAGGTAACGGCGCGCCGCGCGCAACAGCTCGCTCGGCCCGAGCTTGCGGATCGCGTCGAGCCGCTCGAACGCGGCCGCCGGCCGGCCGAGCACCGTTTCGTAGAAGCCGATGGTCGAGGCCTTGCCGTCGACCGTCTCGAGCCCGGCGAGCAGCGCGAGCTCGGTGCGCGCCTGGGCGCGTTCGATCTCTTCGTCCGCCACGGGTGTTTCGCGGACCTTCTCGAGCTCCGCGTCGATGGCCTCGAGCAGCTCCTCGGCGCGGTGACCTTCACGCGCGGACGCGAAGATCTCGAAGAGGCCCGGGTCGCGGAACGGACCCACGAACGAACGCACGTCCGCGGCGAGCTCGAGCTCCCGCACCAGCCGCCGGTGCACGCGGCTGGCGCGCCCGCCGAACAGCACGTCCACGAGCAACGCCAGGGCCAGATGATCGAAATCCCCGAGGGCGGGAGCGTGATAGCCGATCGCGATTTTCTCGGTGGGCGTGGGCTTCTTCACGTCGCGCCGGCGCTCCGTGGTTTGCGGCGGCTCCGCCTGGTAGTTCTCGACGGGCAGGGTGCTCGGCGGGATCGCGCCGTACTCGCGCGCGACCTTCTCGAGCAGAGAGGCTTCGGAGAAGTCTCCGACCACGACCAGCGTCGCGTTGTTCGGCGCGTAGTAGGTCCGATAGAACTCCGCGCAGTCCTCGGTGGTGAACCCCTCGATGTCCTTCATCCAACCGATGGTCGGCCAGCGGTAGGCGTGCCGCTCGAAGGCGGTCGCCCAGAGCAGCTCGCTCACGGCGCCCTCCACGTCGTCGTCCACGCGGAAGCGGCGCTCGTTCGCGACGACTTCCTTTTCGCTCTTCACCTGCGGCTCGCGCAGCACGAGGCGCGACATGCGCTCGGCCTCGAGCCCGATCACGAGCCCGAGCCGGTCCTTCGGGATGGCGATGTTGTACTGGGTCCAATCCAGCCACGTGGAGGCGTTGCTCTCGGCGCCTGCCTCCTCGAGCTTGCGGTCGAACTCGCCGGGTTTTCGCCCCTCGACCTCGTTGAACATCAGGTGTTCGAAGAGGTGCGCGAGCCCGGTCTTGCCGTCCCGCTCGTGGCGCGAGCCGACGCGAAACCAGGTGTGATAGGCGACGACCGGCGCCGCGTGATCCTCGCAGGCGAGCAGCTCGAGCCCGTTCGCGAAGCGGAAGCGCTGGACCTCGAGTCGCCCGCCGAACGGGATGGTCTCGACGTGCGTGACCTTGCCCCACTCCGGAGCCTTCGGATTCAACTTGGCGAGACGCGCGTCGCGAGCAGCTGACATCGAACCCGGAACATAGCGCCCGTCCCCTCCCGCGACGAGCCCTCAATTGTCGTGACGGTGATTTGGGGAGTTTCCAAGTACTTCTCAGTACTCCTTCGACAGATTCCTGAGAACGCGAAGGACAGCCCATTTTCGGGAGTTTCGTTCGCTGCGCGGATGGCCGAGAGGTTCCTCTGACATTCTCGACCCAAGGGACAGCGGTCCACCGGCCCTCGCCGGTTCGTCGCGTGGCGTGGCGGCCCTCGCCGATCGTGATCTGTTCGTGCCGAAGACTGCCGGAGCAGCGTTAGTTTTCGAGCTTGAGAATCGCGAGAAATGCCTCTTGTGGGACGTCGACGCTGCCGACGGACTTCATGCGCTTTTTGCCCTCTTTTTGTTTTTCGAGGAGCTTTCGCTTGCGCGAGATGTCGCCGCCGTAGCATTTCGCCGTCACGTCTTTGCGCAGGGCGCGCACGGTTTCACGGCTGATGACCTTGGAGCCGATCGCCGCCTGGATCGCGACCTCGTACTGCTGGCGGGGCACGAGCTCCTTCAACTTGGCGGCGAGCGCGCGCCCGCGCGCGAACGCCGTCTGGCGGTGCACGATCACGCTGAGCGCGTCGAGCGGCTCGCCGTTCAGGAGCATGTCGAGCTTCACGAGATCGTCCGTGCGATAGCCTTTGACCTCGTAATCCATGCTCGCGTACCCGCGCGAGACGCTCTTCAGACGATCGTGGAAGTCGAGGATGACCTCCGCGAGCGGCAGCTCGTAGGTCACGACCACGTGATCCTTGGTGGCGTAATGAATGCCGAGCTGAACGCCCCGGCGCTCCTCGCAGAGCGCGACCACCGCACCTACGTGCTCGGCCGGGACGTGCACCGTGAGCTTCAGGATGGGCTCCTCGATGCTCTCGAGGTCCCCGACGCTCGGCATCTTCGAGGGGTTGTCGACCCGGATCACGTCCCCCGTCTTCTTGTGGGCGATGTAAACGACGCTCGGAGCCGTCGTGATCAGGTCGAGCCCGTACTCGCGCTCGAGTCGCTCCTGGATGATCTCCATGTGGAGCAGACCGAGGAACCCGCAGCGGAAGCCGAAGCCGAGCGCGTCCGAGGTGTCGGGCTCGAACTGGAAGGACGCGTCGTTCAGGTGGAGCTTGGAGAGGGCGTCGCGCAGGTTCTCGTATTCGGCCGAGTCCGTGGGATAGACGCCGGCGAAGACCATCGGTTTGACCTCCCGGAAGCCGGGGAGGGGCTCGCTCGCCGGCTTGGCGGCGTGCGTCACGGTGTCGCCGATCTTCGTGTCTTCGGTGCTCTTGATGTTGGCGGCGACGAAGCCGACCTCGCCCGGGCCGAGCTCGTCGAGGGCGCTGGCGTGCGGCGTGAAGGCACCGATCTCGGTGACCTCGTAGACGCCGCGGGTCGCCATGAACTTCACCTTCTCGCCCTTCCTGAGCGTGCCCTCCATCACGCGCAGCATGACCACGGCCCCGCGGTAGCTGTCGTACCAGCTGTCGAAGAGCAGCGCGCGCAGCGGCGCGTCGGGCGCACCTTTCGGCGGTGGAACGCGCTGCACGACGGCCTCGAGCACTTCCTTGACGCCGACGCCGGTCTTGCCGCTCGCGAACAGCGCGCCGCTGCAATCGAGCCCGATCACTTCCTCGATCTGCTCGGCCGCGCGATCGACGTCCGCCGACGGCAGATCGACCTTGTTCAGGACGGGCACGACCTCCAGGGAATTCTCGATCGCGAGGTAGGCGTTGGCTACCGTCTGCGCCTGAACACCCTGCGTCGCATCGACCACGAGGAGCGCGCCCTCGCAGGCGCGCAGGCTGCTCGAGACCTCGTAGTTGAAGTCGACGTGCCCGGGCGTGTCGATGAGCTGGAGCTGGTAGTCCTTGCCGTCGGCCGCGCGGTAGCGCAGGCGCACGGACTGCGCCTTGATGGTGATGCCGCGCTCCCGCTCGAGCTCGAGCTTGTCCAGGAACTGGTTGACGCGCTCGCGCTCGGTGATCGCACCGGTCACGTCGAGGATGCGATCGGCAAGAGTGCTCTTGCCGTGATCGACGTGCGCGATGATAGAAAAATTCCGAATACGGCTCGGATCGGTGGCCATCGTGGTTCGCGGGGGGGGGCTCGCGCGGGCCGGTCGATACCACCGGAACGCGGATCGGACGACCCGCCTACTTCTTGGGCCGGCTCGCGGCCTCCTTGGCGGCCGCGTTTTCCAGAGTGCGCTGTCCCGGCAGCGACTCCTCGTATTTCTTCAGAACGAGATCGATGCCCTCGCGGATGTACACGGCCACCGGCACCTTCGTGCGGCTATGGAGCAGGTGCAAAAGCTCGTTTTGCTCCGGCGTGATGTAGATGGTCGTGGAGATTTTCTTCCGGGACATCGGGGATTCGAGCCGCTCGGATTGCGAGCCGTTACACTAGATTCCCATACGTGCATTGTCAATGCAGTAGGTCGCGGATCTGTGGCAAAATATTCAATAAATTCAATATTTTATGGTTGTGTGGGGCAACCTCCGACAGGTCCTGTCTGAGACGGTGGATCGCGCCGCGTGGCCTTCCGGCGCTGGAATCCTCCGAGCAAGCGGGGTAAGCATCGCGTCATGCGTCGGCGCGGGATTGGGCTCGGCACCTCGGGTCTCGGTGCGGTGGTGATTTTTTGCCTTGGCTGTAACTCCGGAACCGGTCCGAAGTCCGCCGCGCGTGAGAAGACCGAGCGCGACGTGCAGGTGGTGCACGAAGAGTGCGACGTGGCGAGCGCCGAGGCCGAGCGGCTGGACGCAAACGGCGACGGCAAGGCCGACGTCACCATCGTACGCGACGGCTCCCGGGAGGTCTGCCGCGCCGTCGACCTAAACCTCGACGGCCGGGTGGACGTGTGGTCCTACAGCGACGACTCCGGGAGACTGCGCCGCCGCGAGTACGATTTCGACCGCAACGGGACCATCGATCAGATCGTGACGTATCAGGCCGGGGTGCCGCTCCAGAGCCAGCGCGCGACCCTGCTCGCGAACCGCCTCGACACCTGGGACTACTACCGGAACGGCGTGCTCGCGCGGAGCGAGCGCGATTCCGACTCCGACGCGCACGTCGATCAGTGGTGGGAGTACCCGACGCCCGGCTGCCCGCTCATTCACCAGGACGCCAACAGCGACGGCCTGCCCGATCCCGGCACGACCATCGACTACTGCAAGGAGACCGGGTACGTACCGCCCGAACGCCAGTACTACCGGCAGCCCGAAGGCGCGAACTTCAAGGGTGAAACCTCGACTCCGACCGAGGTCGGCAACGAGGAAGCCCCGCCACCGGCCCCCGCCGAGAACAAGAGCGGAAAATGACGAGGCTCTCCACATTCGGCCCGGATCGGCTGCTCGCCTCCCTGGCGCTCGTGCTCGGGGCGGCGCTCTCCGCGTGGGCTTGTGGCGGCAGTGAAACGCCCGGTCCCAAAGCCGTGACTCAGTCCGACCAGCGTCCCACCGGAATCGCCGCCGACGATCGCTCGCGCTGCGACTACAAGGGCCGCTCCGACCGCGAAGCGACCGAGTCGGCGGGTCCGGGCTCGGTGACGCAGAACATCCGGCGCGTCTACGCGCTGCTCGGCGAGGGCGAGGAGCGAAAGCGCGTGCTCATCTGCCGCGAGGTCGACACGAACCTCGACGGCGTGAAGGACATCGTGCGCACCTACAACGAACGCGGCGAGGCGCTGAACGAGATCGCCGATACCGATTTCAACGGCCGGGTCGACACCTGGGTCACCTTCTCGCGCGGCAAGATCATCAAGGTTGCCGTCGATCGGACCGGCAACGGGCACGCCGACGAGACGCGCGTCTACATGAACGGGAAGCTCAGCCGCGTGCAGGGCGACTCGAACGACGACGGCAAGGTCGACGTCTGGGAGATCTACGACGAGGGCAAGCTCCAGCGGCAGGGCGTGGATCTCGATCAGGACGGGCGCGTGGATCGCTGGAACCGCGACGAGATCGCGCTGCGCGAGATCAACGAAAAGGAACGGCGCGAGTCCGAAGAAGCCGAGAAGAAGGCCGCCGAAGAAGAGAAACGCCAGAAGGAACAGGCCACGGACGGGGGCGTCACGGATGCGCGCGTGAGCGCCCGCCGCCGCGAATGAAGACCGAAAGTCAGGCCGGCGAACGGCTGCAAAAGGTGCTGGCGCGCGCGGGCATCGCATCGCGGCGCGCCGCGGAGGCGTTGATCGTCGCCGGCCGCGTGCGCGTGAACGGGCGCGTCGTGAGCGAGCTCGGCGCGCGAGTCGACCGCCGGGCCAAGGTCGAAGTCGACGGAAAACGCGTGGTCGCGGAGCCGCTCGTGTACCTGGTACTGCACAAGCCGCGCGGCGTGGTCTGCACGCTGAAAGATCCCGAGGGCAGGCCGACGATCGGGGAATACCTGAAGGAGGCGGGCGCGCGCGTGGTGCCCGTCGGGCGGCTCGACTTTCACACGAGCGGCGCGCTGCTCTGCACGAACGACGGCGAGTTCGCGAGCCGGCTCGCGCATCCGCGCTACCACGCGCAGAAGGAGTACGTCGCGAAGGTGCGCGGCGTGCTCGACGAGAACGACATCGAGCGCTTCCGGGAGCGCATCGAGATCGACGGTAAGGTCACGCGTCCCGCGCAGGTGCAGCTGCTGCGCGTGGAGGGCGACAAGACCTGGATCGGCGTGAAGCTCGAAGAAGGCAGGAATCGCCAGGTGCGCAGGCTGGGCGAGCACGCGGGCTTCCCGGTGCTCCGGCTCGTGCGCACGGCGCACGCGGGCGTCACGACCGAGGATCTGCGCCCGGGTGAATGGCGGTACCTCGACGCCGACGAGCTCGCTGTGATGCAGACGCGTTACGGCGTGCCTCGGCGCGTGCGGGCCGCGCCCCCGCCGCCCGCGCGAAAGCCGACGCGAGGGCCCATGAAGCCGCCGCGCACGCG
>DASXWF010000863.1:0-3232 GCA_036503835.1 Polyangiaceae bacterium
AAACGCGCGTGGCGCGCCACGGCCTGCGCGTGGTTGCCGGCGCTGGCCGCTATCACACCCCGCGCCCGTTCTTCCGGCGAAAGCAGTGCCAGCCGATTGCAGGCTCCGCGTTCCTTGAAGCTTCCGGTCGGATGGGCGGACTCGAACTTCAGGTACACGGAGAAGCCCAGAATCTCCGAGAGCCGCGCGCTTTCCCGGCACGGCGTCGTCGCGACGCTGCCCGAAATGCGCTGCCGGGCGGCCCGTATCCTCTCGAGCGTGAGCGTTTCTGCCGTCACCTATCGGAATTGTAGTCCTTCGTAAGTCCCTGTCTTCGTCGAACCTTCACGATCCCAAGTTCACCGGAACCTTCAGCCGACGTCCGCGGGGCCGGGGCCCCGCGGACCAACGAGACCGCGCCCCGCGGACCAACGAGACCGCGCCCCGCGGACCCGCGAGGCCGAGACCACGCAAAAGCCCGGGGGTTTCGTTGACCGGAGGCCCCCCGTGGCCTATCCTTTTGTGCTTCGGACTCGGTCTTTTGCGCGAGCGCCACGCGCAAAGGCACCGGGCCGAACGCGCCATCCCGTGCCCATCGACCGCGAAAAAACGCTGCAGGCCGCCCAGAAGTACATCGAGAAGAAGAAGTACGACCGGGCGATCGCCGAGTACCAGCGCATCATCCAAGAAGATCCGAACGACGCGCGCACGCTGCTCAAGATCGGCGACCTCCAGGCGCGGCTCCAGGCCTACCCGGAAGCGATCGCCACCTACGATCGGGTCGGCCAGTACTACGCGTCCCAGGGCTTCGCGCTCAAGGCGATCGCCGTCTACAAGCAGATCCGCGAGCTCATCAAGAAGCACGCTCCCGATCTCGCCGACCGCTACGGTCACATCGTTCCGAAGCTCGCAGAAATTTACAACCAGCTCGGTCTGACCAGCGACGCGCTCGCCGCCTACGACGAGGTCGCGACCCGCCTGCAGCGCGCCGGCCGCGATCGCGAAGCCATCGATGTGTTCCGCAAGATGGTGGCGCTCGACCCGTCGAACCCGCTGCCCCACCTGCGCCTCGCCGAAGCGTGCTGCCGCGTCCAGAGCCTGGACGAGGCGATCGACCTGTTCTGGCGCGCCGCGGAGCTGCTTTTGGGGCTCGGCCGGCGCGAGGACGCGCTCAAGGTCGTCGAGCGCATCCTGCATTTCCGGATGGACACGCGCTTTGCGCGCGTCGCGGCGGAGCTCTACCTCGAGCGCGGCTCGCGCGAAGACGGCCTGCAGGCGCTCGCCAAGCTCCAGATCTGCTTCCAGACCGACCCGCGCGACCTCGACACGCTCGCGCTCTTGGCGCGCGCCTTCCTGAGCATCGGCCAGGAAGGCAAGTCGACCGAGGTCTACAAGGAGATGGCGCGCATCGCGCGCGAGCAGGGCAAGGGCGATCTCTACAAGCAGCTGCTCGGCCATCTGCGCAAGACCGCCGCGGACGACGAGACCGTGCGCCAGCTCGAGAGCATGCGGGCTCCCGCGCCGAGCTCGCAGCCCCCCTCCTCCGTCTCGGTCCCCGTCAACCTGGCGGATTCGATCGTGGAGGTGGTGGAAGACCCCGCCGCGTCGAGCCGGGTACCGCAGAGCGAGCCCCCGAGCGCCTCGCCCGACGTGGTCGTCATGGACAGCGAGCCGGCGGAGCCCGTCTCGTTCGAAGCCAAGGCGCACTCGAAGAAGGCGATCGTCGATTCCGACTCCTTCCGCAAGCTCCGGCTCTTCCCGAAGGCCATCGAAACCCTGCACATCGCGCTCGAGATCGAGCCGCGCTCCATCGAGATCCGCGCGAAGCTGCGCGAGATCCTGATCGAGTCGGGTGACCGCGAAGGGGCGATCGCCGAGACGGTGAACCTCGCCGCGCTCCATCTCGATCGCTCGGAGTCGGGCGAGGCGGAAGCGCTGCTGCGCGAGGTGATGGAGGTCGATCCGAATCACGTCGCGGCGCTCGCCCTGCTCGAGCAGCTCGCTCCGACCGCGCTCGGTACGACGGAGACGACGAGCACGACCACCGCGCGCGGCCGTCCGGCGCTCGACACCTTCGACCCCGACGCGCCGCTTCCGTCCTACGACCTCGAAGAGGTCAGCGCCGATCAGGCGCTGCATCGGGGCAACACCGGGGTGACCGGCATCACCGGCGTCACCGGCGTCTCGAGCCCGACCTCGCCCAAGCTCCTGATCGTGGACGAGCCGTTCGGGGCGGACGGCGGCAGCGGCGAGCTGCCGAGCTTCCCGCTCGACGAGCCGCGCTCCGCGGTGCTGGAGGACGACATCGTCGACGAAATCTCGATCGTCGAGGAAGCGCCGGCGCCGTCACGCGTGTCACCCGAGCTCGAGGCCCTCGAAGAGGTGCTCGACGAAGCCGATTTCTTCGCGGCGCGGGGGCTCTACGAGGACGCGCGCACGATCTTGCACGAGCAGCTGCAAAAGACGCCGAATCACCGGCTCGTGCTCGAACGCCTGCGCGAGGTGGAAGAGTCGATCGCCGCGTCCGGCTCGAGCCAGACCATCGACAGGAAGCTGCTCGGCGCCGTGGGCGCGCCGCAGCCGGACACCGCGGAAGAAGTCGCGAACTCGCTGCGCGGTCTCGACATGATGGAGCCGGCGAGCGAGCTCGCCGCGCCCTCCATCGACGTGACGTCCAGCATGGTGGACGTCGACGCGGACCAGGTGTTCGCGAAGTTCAAGGCGGGCGTCCGGGCGCAGGTCGTGGAGGCCGACAGCGCGACGCACTACGACCTCGGCGTCGCCTACAAGGAGATGGGGCTCGTCAGCGAGGCCATCAGCGAGTTCGAGCAAGCCGGACGCGACCAGCATCGCGAATGCATGTGCTACGCGATGATCGGCCTCATCTACCTGGAGCAGGCGCAGCTCGACAAATCCGCGGAGTCGTACGTGCGCGCGCTCTCCTCGCAGTCGAAGACGGTCGAGCAGGAGATGAACCTCTACTACGACCTCGGCACGGTCTACGAAATGAAGGGCGCCACCAAGGACGCGCTCTACTACTTCCAGAAGATCGCTCGGCGCGACCCCGGCTATCGCGACGTCGGAGAGCGCATCAGCGCGCTCGATCCGGCACAAAATCCCCCGAAGCCGGCGCAGCCCGCGCGCGCCGTGAACGACGACGACGATTTCGACCGCGCCTTCGACGACCTGTTCGAAGGAAAGCGCCCGGGATAGGCCCCGCTGACTTTGGCACGAGCAGATCACGATCGGCGCG